>JAGRMS010000323.1 GCA_020441135.1 Pseudooceanicola sp. | reverse complement strand
ACTTGATTTCCTTGATCTCGATGATCTTCTGGTTCTTGCGCGCCTCGGCCTCGCGCTTCTGCGTCTCGTATTTGTACTTGCCGAAGTCCATGATCTTGCACACCGGCGGCACGGCGTTCGGCGAGATTTCCACCAGGTCCAGCCCGGCCTCGACGGCCATGTCGAGCGCGCGCGAGGGCGATACAACGCCCACATTCTCGCCATCGGCGCCGATCAGGCGGATTTCGGGGGCACGGATCTTGTCGTTGATGCGCGGGCCGGTGTCGCGGGTCGGCGGCGCATTGTGGGGTCTGCGGGCTATGGAATCAATCCTTTTGCTGTTGTCGTTCCGGTGGCGCAACGTAGCTATCGCGCCGGTCCGGTTCAAGTCGCATTACGGTTGGGCGGGCCGGCGGGCCATCGCTTCTCCCAGCGCCAGCACGGCGATGGCGGAAAAGACGCCAAGGCCGGCCGCCAGCCCCAGCGCGTCCAGTCCGCGCGCGGCGAGGAGGGCGGCGCCGATCCAGGCCCCGATGGCCGAGCCGATGTAGATGCCCCCGGCGTTCAGCGCCAGCAGGACCGAGGCGCGCCCCGGGTCGAGGGTGATCAGGCGCAGTTGCTGCGGCGCGTTGAAGGACCAGCCGAAGACCGACCAGAGAAACCCCAGCGCGAAGACCAGCGGGACGGGCAGGGGCAGCCACGAGAAGGCGGGCAACAGGCAGCCCTCGACCAGGGCCAGCAGGGCAAGGGTGCGCGCCGGGCCGAGCCGGTCGCAGAGAAAGCCGCCAAGCAGGTTGCCCGCCACCGCGCCAAGGCCCGAGGCGAGCAGGAACAGCGTGATGCCGTCGCGGCCGAAAGCCATCCGCTCGCCCAGCAGCGGCGAGATGTAGGTGAACAGGATGTAGGTCGACCCGGTGAAGACACAGGTGAACAGCAGCGCGACCAGGTGGCGCGGGCTGCCCAGCGTCCGCCCGAGGTCGCCAAGCGAGACCGGCGGCACCCGCAGGCCCGCGGGGACGCGCAGCCAGATCAGCGTGATGAACGGCAGCGAGAGCAGGGCCACCAGCGCGAAAGCGGCGCGCCAGCCGAAGGTATAGGCGATGAAGCCCCCGGCAGGCACGCCCGCGACCTGCGACAGGGTGAGGCCGAAGAACACCGCCGACAGCGCCGAGGCGCGGCGTTCGGGCGTGCTGAGCGTTGCGGCGACATTGGCGGCGACCGGCGTCAGCAACCCGGCCCCGGCGGCGGCGAGGATGCGGCTGGCGAAGAGGATGCCGGGCCCGTGGGCCAGCGCCGCGACCAGGTTCGCAAGCGCGAACAAGGCCATGCCGATGGCCAGCACGCGGCGACGGCCGACGGTTCCGGTCAATGCCACCAGCAACGGCGACAGGATCGCGTAGCCCATCGCGTAAAAGATCATCAGCCGCCCGGCGGTGGCCGGGGCGATGCCCAGGTCCTCGGCCACCGGGATCATCGCGCCCACCACCATGAAGGCTCCCATGCCGATGACGAAATTCGCGGCAGACAGGATCGGGATGACCGCCTTGGTGGGATCGGTGACGGTCAATGCGGTTTCTCCCGGGGCGCCTTGCCCAAGGGGGACCGTAGTGCAGGACTTGGCGGCAGGGAACCGGGCAAAGCGGCAAGGGTCTGGCTCGCCATGCGCAGTTCGCCCCGCGCCTCGTCCGGCGCGGTATGGGCGAGATCATGCTGGACGACGATGCACGAAACGATTGTCATCATTCATGTTTGGCCCCGCCCTTGCCATGCTTGTTGCTTCGTCAACAAACATGAAAAGGGCAGGGCCAACCATTGCTTTGGGCGTGAAGGATCGTCGCGGCGCGGCTCAGGCTCGCGGATGGCAGCCGTTCAGCCGACGAACGCCTTTTCCACCACATATTCCTTCGGTTCAGAGTTCGCGCCTTCCCGCAGGCCGAAGGATTCGAGAACGTCCTTCATGTCCTTGTTGAAGGCCAGCGACCCGCAGACCATCGCCCGGTCGGTCTCGGGCGCGATCGTGGCGATTCCCAGGTCGGCAAAGACCGAGCCGTCCATCAGCTTCGTGGTGATCCGGCCCATCTTCGGGCTCTGCTCGCGCGTCGTCGTCGGGTAGTAAAGCAGCTTGTCGCCCACCAGCTCGCCGATCAGCGGATCGTCCTTCAGGCTTTCGACCAGCTTGCGGCCATACGCCAGCTCCGCCACGTCGCGGCAGGTATGGGTCATGATGACCTGCTCATATTTTTCGTAGGTCTCCGGTTCGCGCAGCAGCGAGGCGAAAGGCGCAAACCCGGTGCCGGTGGCGAAGAACCACAGCCGCTTGCCGGGCAGCAGGGCGTCATGCACCAGCGTGCCCACCGGCTTGGGCCGCAGGATGATCTCGTCGCCGACCTGGATGTGTTGCAGCTTCGAGGTCAGCGGGCCGTCCTGCACCTTGATCGAGTAGAACTCCAGTTCCTCGTCCCAGGCGGGCGAGGCAATGGAATAGGCGCGCAGCAGCGGCTTGCCGTTGTCGCCGAGCAGGCCGATCATCACGAACTCGCCCGAACGGAAGCGCAGGGACTGCGGCCGCGTCACGCGGAACGAGAACAGCCGGTCGGTCCAGTGACACACTTGCGTCACGGTCTGGGCGTCGGGCAGGCGGGCGGTCTTGACGGCTTGGGCTTCGGTCACGGTGGTCATATCGTTCATGTTGCTTCGCCCGGGGTTTAGGCGGGCGCCTCTCTGGTAGTCCTTGATCAGGATCAGGGAAAGGGGATTATCCGCGCCCTATCCGCGCAGGCGGGCCTGGTAGCTGTGCGCGCGCCAGTCGGCGCGGGACTGCCAGTCGGTCTCGGGCTGGCGCGCGGCAAGGGCCTCGTCGATCTCCACCTCGTCGAACCCCGCCCGGCGCGCCATGGCATACTGGTCGGCGATGACGTGGCCTTTCGCCCGCAGGCGGCCCTCGAAGCCGGCCAGCCGCAACCGGCGGGCAAGGGTAAAGCCGCGCCCGTCGGCAAAGCTGCCAAAGGGGATGCGGATCAAGGTATCGCGTAGGGTGGGCAATCTGCCCACCGCGCCCTCGACTTCCGCCTCGTTCGCGACCTCGACGATCTCGCCGGTCCAGTTGTCGGTGCCAAATCCGCTGTCGGTGACGATGATGCTCATGCGGCGTTTCCTCTTACCACGCGGCCATTCACGAAATGGATGCCGCATTCGTCTTTTGTCGTGTTTCTCCAGCGGCCTGCGCGGGGATCCTCACCCGGTTTCACCGGCGAGGTGCAGGGCGCGCAGCCGATCGAGGGATAGCCCCTGGCGACCACAGGGTGACGCGGCAGGCGGTTGTTGACAATATACTCCTCGATGTCCTCACGGCCCCAATGGGCCAGCGGGTTCACCTTCAGACGCTTG
>JAGRMS010000322.1 GCA_020441135.1 Pseudooceanicola sp. | reverse complement strand
CCCTTGCGGTGCTGGATGTTCGCCCATTTGGAATGGCCTGCCATGTCTCGTCTCCTGCCTGGTCCGGATGCGGCTCTATAGGCGAAGGCGCGCTGGGGGTTCAATCCCCCTGTGGCGCGAGTTGGGCGCGTACGGAAGGTCCGCGCAGGATGCGGAAGGCGAGCGTCGGCGACAGGCGGTTGACCAGGCGCAGCAGGCGGGTGCGTTCGATCCAGATCTCGTCACGCTCCCGCTCGAGCCCGGCGATCAGGTCGGCGGCGGCACGTTGGGCGGGGTAGCGCCCCGGCAGGTCGCGCGAAAGGGTTGTGGCCACCAGCGTCATGATCGTCTCGCTGATGTGGACGGGCAGCCCGGCATCGTGGCACTGGTTACGCAGCGAACGGGCGAAGCTGCGCAGTCCCGCCTTGGTGGCGCAGTAGACCGCTGCCTCGGCCCTCGGAGCGATGGCGAGGCCGGAGGTGACGAGGTTGACGAAGGCCGGTCCATTTCGGCCGAGCTGCGGCAGCAGGGCGGTGGCGAGTTGCAGCGGCGCGGTGAGGTTGGTGGCGATCTCGGTGGCGATCTCGGTGTCGTGGGTGCCTTGGGTCAAGTCGGTATGCATCATGATCGCCGCGTTGGCGATGAGGCCCGAGCAGGCCGGGTAGTCGCGGGCGATGCGGTCGGCGAGGTCGCGGGGGGCACCCGGTTGCGCAAGGTCCAGCGCGATGGGACTCACGCCCTCTGCCTCGAACGGGCGGCGGGCGGTGCCAATGACGGTGGCGCCCTTGCGCACAAGCTGCGCGGCGAGTTCGGCGCCGATCCCGCGCGAGGCGCCGGTGATCAGGATGGTGCGGCCTTGCATCTGCATTGTGTAGCCTCCTCTTTCCGCTATGATGCGAGCAATTGCTCGGGTTTCATACTCGCTTTGGCGGAGGGCTCTTGATGACCGAAATAATCCTGCGGAAACAACCGCGTCAGGCGCGCGCCAGGGCCTCCTGCGCGGCGATCCGCGAGGCGGCGGCTCGGATTTTGGTGCAGGGCGGCGCGGGCGCCTTGAACACCAACGCGGTGGCCGAGGTGGCGGGGGTCTCGGTCGGGACGCTTTATCAGTACTACCCTTCCAAAGAGGCGATCCTGGCCGAGATGATCCGCGAGATGCGCGGCGCGATGCTGGCGGACCTGGAGCGGGCGCGGGATGCGACGGAGGGAAGCGACTTGCGCGCGACGGTGCGGCTGCTGGTCGCCGCCTCGCTCGACCATCACCGGCGCGACCCCGCCGGTGCGGAGGCGCTGGAGCGGGCGGAGGCCGCGCTGCCGATGGATGGCGAGACGGCGGACCTCAAGGCGCGGATCGGGGCCCTTGTGATCGGGGTGTTGCAGCGCCACGGAATCGCTGCCGCGGCTCAGGCGGCGCAGGATCTGTCGGCGATGACCCAGGGCATGGCGCAGGCGGCGGTGACGGCAGGAGAGGCCGATTTCGACGCGCTGGCCGGGCGGATTTCCCGTGCCGCGATCGGATATCTCGAGTCGGGTTGCAACTGATCGGCATTTCGTTGCGTTCTGGGAGCAAGGGCCGCCAAAGGTCCGTTTCGGACCGGGGCCCATGACAACCGACCAGATCATTCTCTTTTCGCTCTTTGCCGCCGTCTTCGCCCTGCTGCTCTGGGGCCGTTTCCGATACGACCTTGTCGCCTTCTCGGCCCTGATGGCCGGGGTGGTGCTGGGCGTGGTGCCGGTGGACGACGCCTTTTCCGGCTTTGGCCACCCGGCGACGCTGGTGGTGGCGCTGGTGCTGGTGGTCTCGGCCGGGCTGGTGCGGTCGGGGGCGGTGTTCCTGATCACCAGGACGCTGGTCGATTCCTCGCGACGGCTGGGCAGCCATATCGCGCTGATGGGGGGCATCGGGGCGGTGCTGTCGGCCTTCATGAACAACGTGGCGGCGCTGGCCCTGCTGATGCCGGTGGACATCCAGACCGCGCGCAAGGCGGGGCGCAGCCCGGCGCTGTCGCTGATGCCGCTCAGTTTCGCGACGATCCTCGGCGGCATGGCGACGCTGATCGGCACGCCGCCGAACATCATCATCGCGACGATCCGGCAGGATGCCCTGGGCGAGCCGTTCCACATGTTCGACTTTGCCCCCGTCGGCGGGCTGGCGGCTCTGGCCGGGTTGATCTTCGTGGCGCTGGTCGGCTGGCGGATGATCCCGGTCCGGGACGAGGCGGTGACGGGCGACGCCGGGCTGGCGCAATACATCGCCGAACTGACGGTGCCCGAGAAATCCGAGCATATCGGCAAGCGCCTTGCCGAACTGGACGAGAGCGCCGAGAAGACCGACGTGGCGATCCTGGGGCTGATCCGGGGCGGCAAGCGCCTGTATGGCCGGGCGGCGAATACGGCCCTGGAGGCGGGCGACGTGCTGGTGCTGGAGGCCGTTCCCGATGCGCTCGACGAATTCCGGGCGGCGCTCGACCTCGCCTTTTCCGATGCCGCGCGCGAGGACAAGCTGACTGCCGCCGGAGAGGGGTTGGAGGTGGTCGAGGTGGTGATCCCCGAGACCGCCAGGATCGCGGGCAAGACGGCGCAGGCGGTGGGCCTGACCTGGCGCAAGAGCGCGATCCTGATGGGGATTTCGCGGAACGGCGAGCGGATCACGAAGGCGGTGCGCCAGACCGAGATCCGCCCCGGTGACATCCTGCTGCTGCTCTGCCCCAAGGGTCAGGGCAGCGACGTGACCCAGTGGCTGGGCGCGCTGCCGCTGGCCGAGCGAGGGCTGGCGGTGACGGCGAACGACAAGGTCTGGCTGTCCATCGGCCTGTTCGGCGCAGCGGTGGCGGCGGCGAGTTTCGGGCTGATCTACCTGCCGGTCGCGCTGGGGCTGGTGGTGATCGGGTATGTGCTGACGCGGATCATGCCGATCACCGAGATATACGACCACATCGAATGGCCTGTGGTGGTGCTGCTCGGCTCGATGATCCCGCTGGGGATGGCGCTGGAGACCTCGGGCGGGACGGAGCTGCTGGCCGGTGGGCTGGTGTCGCTGACCGAGGGGATGCCGCCTTGGGCGATCCTGACCATCCTGATGGTGGTGACGATGACCCTGTCGGACGTGCTGAACAACACGGCGACGGCGATCGTGGCGGCGCCGGTGGCGATCCAGATGGCGCAGTCGCTGGGGGTGTCGCCCGACCCCTTCCTGATGGCGGTGGCAGTGGCGGCGTCCTCGGCCTTCCTGACCCCCATCGGGCACAAGAACAACACGCTGATCCTGGGGCCCGGGGGGTATCGCTTCGGGGATTACTGGCGGATGGGCTTGCCGCTGGAGGCGCTGGTCATCGCGGTGTCGATCCCGGCGATCCTGGTGTTCTGGCCGCTCTGAGGGGGGCCCGGATCGGCCTGCCGGAGGAGGCCGAAAAGGCGTCCTAGCTAGGACGGGGGGTCAAGTGTCTGAATTTGCTTTGTTTTCGCCGAGAGTGAATCTGGGGCATCGTTTTGGGTGGAAAATTACGGAGAGATGTCAGGTCTGAGGGGTCTGGGGATTGGGAGGGGATTTGGCCTGTTTTGGGGTCCGGCGACGCAGGTGGGACGGAGTCTGACGACGGGACCGGCCAGTGGTGCGGCGTCCACCCGTGAAGCCTGCACGACCGGTCTCGGCGCTGTCGGCGTTTTTGGCTCCATCCGCAGAAGGGGTGACAAGGGTGCTACCCGGCGAAGATCGCTTTGGTCTTTGCAGGCGACGGGCCTGAGGTTGCATCCACTGGTAATGGCGGTGTCGGCCCCGCGAGTCCGGTGCGCCGGCCGTAATAGAGGGTGGAGCGGATGAAGCGGACGGCGAACGTCGGCTATGCGGATAAAGCCGTCGCTCCCCTCAAGCGGCACCGTTGCAATCCTTTATGCTATCTGGCTTGCTACTCCAAGGATTTCTGTCGGAGTCGAATCTGTGCCGCGCGATAGTTTCAATTTTTCCGGACTTGACCGCTATGTGACACGATTGGCCGAGATTTCGGAAGGCTCGGAGGCTGCCCTGTTCTACAGGGAGAAGAATTCATACAAAGGCATTTCGAGTTTGAAGAAGCTCAAGTATCTTAAGGCAAGGCAGGTCAATCAAGGATTCTTGGACGAAATCTGCGACATTGAGAATCTGGAATTGTTGAGTCTCTCCATCATCAGCGTTCACGATTTAAGTCCTCTGTTACGGCTCAAGAAACTGCGTGTGCTTCGACTGCAGGCGGTTCATCGAGTGCAAGACTTCAGTCACTTGTCTAGTCATGCAGGTCTTGAGGGACTTTACATTGAACACGCCCGAAACTTGACAACACTTGATTTTCTTTCAGATTCAACCAAGCTTACTCGACTCGGCGTCGAGGGTTCAATGTACACACCTCAGAAGATTGCAACCTTGCGGCCCCTCTCCAAACTTCGGTCGCTGGAGGCTCTGTTTCTAACGTCAGTTCAGTTGGCAGACAAGCGACTGGACTATCTGTCGGCATGCAAAGCGCTCGTTGAATTGACTTGCGCCAGATTCGCACCGAAGGAGAACTTCGAAGAACTTAGCAGACTAATGCCTGGCCTAAAATGTCAGTGGTTCGATAAGTATGAAGTCTGAAATTTCGAATCCGGATGATCGAGGCCCGCAACGGGCTCCAAGCGGTCATTCACCTCTCCACAGATCACACCTCCCCACCCCAGCCAAAACACCCGTTGCCCGCCCCCGCCCCTGCCCCTAGGCTTTGCGCCGGGGAGGACGGGGCATGGCGGATGCGGATGCGATCATCGTGGGCGGGGGCTTGGCCGGGCTGGTGGCGGCGGCGGAACTGGGGGACCGGGGCAAGCGGGTGATCCTGCTGGAGCAGGAGAGTGAGGCCAATCTGGGCGGGCAGGCGTTCTGGAGCCTCGGCGGCCTCTTCATGATCGACACGCCCGAGCAGCGGCGCATGGGCATCCGCGACAGCCAGGGGCTGGCGAGTCTCGACTGGATGGGCTCGGCGCAGTTCGACCGGGCGGAGGATCACTGGCCGCGGCAATGGGCGGAGGGTTATCTCGACTTCGCCGCCGGAGAGATGCGGCCCTGGCTGCACGGGATGGGGTTTCGCTGGTTTCCGGTGGTCGGCTGGGCCGAGCGGGGCGGCGGGTTTGCAGGCGGACACGGCAATTCGGTGCCGCGGTTCCATATCACCTGGGGGACGGGGCCGGGAGTGGTCGCCCCGTTCGAGGCGCGCGTGCGGGCGCATGTGGCGGCGGGGCGGATCGCGCTGCGGTTCCGGCATCAGGTGGACCGGATCGTCGTGCAGAACGGGCGGGTCGCGGGGGTGGCGGGGACTCTGCTGGCTCCGGACCCTGCGTTGCGGGGGCAGAAGTCGAACCGTGACGCGGCGGGGGATTTCGAGCTGGATGCGCCTTCGGTCATCGTTACCTCGGGGGGGATCGGCGGGAATTTCGATCTGGTGCGCAAGGCCTGGCCGGTGGAGCGGCTGGGACCACCGCCGAAACGGATGGTGGCGGGGGTTCCGGCGCATGTCGACGGGCGGATGATCGCGATCTCCGAGGCGGCGGGGGGCCATGTGATCAACCGCGACCGGATGTGGCATTACACCGAGGGCGTGGCGAACTGGGATCCGATCTGGCCGAACCACGGCATCCGCATCCTGCCGGGGCCGTCGTCCATGTGGTTCGACGCGCGGGGCAACCGCCTGCCCGCGCCCTGCCTGCCGGGGTTCGACACGCTGGGGACGCTGAAGGCGATCCTGGCGACGGGGTTTGAATACAGTTGGTTCGTGCTGACGCAGAAGGTCATCAAGAAGGAATTCGCGCTGTCGGGGTCCGAGCAGAACCCGGATTTCACGTCCGCCAAATGGGGCGAGGTGATCCGGTCGCGCGTGCTGTCGGGCAGCCGGGCGACGGGGCCGGTAGAGGCGTTCAAGGAGAAGGGCGAGGATTTCGTCGTCGCCGATTCTCTGGCCGAGCTGGTGCAGGGGATGAACCGGGTGGCGGGCAGCGAGTTGATCGACGCAGGGCACCTGCACGCCCAGATCGCGGCGCGGGATGCGCAGGTGGACAATCCGTTCAGCAAGGACGCGCAGATGATGGCGATCCTGGCGGCGCGGAATTACCGGGGCGACAGGCTGATCCGCACGGCGCGGCCGCATCGCTTCCTCGATCCGAAGAACGGGCCGCTGATCGCGGTGCGGCTGAACGTGCTGACGCGCAAGACGCTGGGCGGGTTGCAGACCGATCTGGAGAGCCGGATGGTGGGCGCGGATGGCGCGGTGGTGCCGGGGCTGTTCGCGGCGGGCGAGGTCGCGGGCTTTGGCGGCGGCGGCTATCACGGCTACAACGCGCTGGAGGGGACGTTCCTCGGCGGCTGCATTTTCTCGGGGCGCGCGGCGGGGCGGTCGGAGGCCGTGGCGTAGGGCCCGGGCTGGCGGCCCGGGCCTTGTAGGGGTCAGTCGGCGGTCTCGTCGGTGCCCAGCGCGTCGAGCGGGTCGACGTTCACGTCGGGCAGGCTGTCGGTGCTGAGACCCAGCATCCCGTGCAGTTCGGCCAGCGAGGCCTCGTTCAGCTCGCTGATGTCGTGGGGCGCATAGGCGGCGCTGAGAGCGGCCAGCTGGTCGGCCTTCGACTCGGACACGTCCTCGGCGAGGTCGGCAATGTCCTCGGCCAGGCTTTCCTGCCGGTCCTGCGCGGCCACGGTGTCGGCGATGTCGGCGGAAAGCGCCGCGATGGCCGCGTCGTTGGCCGGGTCTTCGGGGTCGAGACCGCTGAGCGCGGCGGCGATGGCGGCGACGTCGGCGTCGTAGGTCTCGGACTGCGGGTCCAGCGCGTCGATGGCCTCGGCCAGTTCGTCGGCGGTCAGCGTGGCCTCGTCCGAGATCGTCTCGCCGACGAATTCCTCGGTTGTCGGCACCGTCTCGTCCACCATGTCCTGCAGGGCGGCCAGACGGTCGGACAGGTCCATCACCTGCCCGGTGGCGCGCTGGTATTCGGCGATCCGGCCGACGCGGCTGTTCTGCGCCGCGTTGGCCAGCGCGGTCTGGCTGGCGTGGGCGGCGTTCAGACCCTTGAGGTTGCTGGCGATCGCGCCGTTGCGGGCCTTGTCTTTCGAGCGGGCGTCGGTGGCGACAGTGGCCGAGCGGGCGTTGCCAGAGCGGGCGTTGGCTGCGCCCTGCGCCTTGCCACCCGCATTCGCCGAGGCGTTGCCGTGGCCGTTCGCATTGCCGTGGCCATTGCCGCCGGCGTTGCCGTTCCCGCCGCCATTGCCATTACCCCCGCCGTTGCCGTTGCCGCCTCCATTACCTCCCCCATTACCTCCCCCATTACCTCCCCCGTTGCCGCCGCCGTTGCCTCCCCCGTTGCCGCCGCCGTTGCCTCCCCCGTTGCCGCCGCCTTCGCCCTTGGCAAGGGCGTGGTCGGGGGCAAGGACGGCGGTTGTGCCGATGGCAAGCGGTGCGGCGGTCATGGCGACGGCGACAAGCGCGGCGGTGGCGGTTTTCTCGAAACGAAACATGGCTTCCTCCACATATGGTCTGTTGTCTGAAAGGAGCGTGGCGGCGGATTGTGTCAAGAATCCCGCCACAAGCCGCCGCCAATGTGGCGCTACCCTGCCGAGAGGTATCCGGATCGGCGACGATCCGCCGCAGCCATCACGCGCGGCGCTATCCGCGCCCGGCCCATTGCCGCCCCAATGCTGCCGCGATGATCTGCCACGATCCCCCGAAACGGGAAAGGGCAGGCACTTGGATACCCTGATCGCCTTCGGGCAAGAGCTGATGCGCACGCCGCTGGACGCGATGGAACGGGTGTCGGCGCTGTATCTCGCCTGCGCGGTGGTGATCGCAGCGGGGGTCTGGCTGGTTTCGGGGCGCGAAAAATCGCTGATCGCGTTCCTGTTCCCGCGCGAGGTTTATACCCACAGGTCGAACCTGATGGACCTGAAGCTGTTCCTGGTGAACAAGCTGACCGCCTTCATCGGCCTGACCGGGGCGGTGTTCTTTCCGCCGCTGGTCGCCTTCGCCGTGCTGTCGATGCTGGCCGGATGGGCGGGCGCGCCCGAGAACCCGACGACCTGGGGCCGCGGGGCGCTGGCGACACTGGTGATCGTGCTGGCCTCGGACTTCTGCAAATACTGGGCGCATCGCTGGCACCATGAGCTGCGCGCGCTCTGGCCGTTTCACGCGGTGCATCACTCGGCGGACGTGCTGACGCCGCTGACGGTGATGCGCACGCATCCGGTTGAGTCGCTGATCCGCAACCTGCTGATTACGGCGATTGTCGGCATGGTGCAGGGGCTGGTGCTGTTCCTGCTGGTCGGGCAGATCGACATCCTGACGCTGGGCGGGGCGAATGCCTTCTACTTCGTGTTCAACGCCTTGGGGTCGAACCTGCGGCACAGCCATG
Organism: Pseudooceanicola sp.; assembly: GCA_020441135.1. Lineage (GTDB taxonomy): Bacteria > Pseudomonadota > Alphaproteobacteria > Rhodobacterales > Rhodobacteraceae > Seohaeicola_A. The sequence goes on along the minus strand of JAGRMS010000322.1, from coordinate 6,475 downwards.
TCTGGCTGAGTTACGGGCGGGTGCTGGAGCACATCTTCATTTCGCCCGCGCAGCACCAGATCCACCACTCGGTCGCGAAACAGCATCACGACTGCAACTACGGCTCGATGTTCGCGATCTGGGACTGGATGTTCGGCACGCTCTACATCCCCGAGCGGCGCGAGACGCTGCGGTTTGGCGTGTCGGATGCCGAGGGCAACCCGAAGCCGCAACCGCATCTGACGCTGGCGGACGCGCTGGTGACGCCGTTCCGGGAAAGCTGGCAGGCGCTGCGCCCTGCCCTGCCCCGTGGCGAGGCGGCGATGTCGCCGGGCTTCTCGCTCTGGCTCGATTTCCTGCGGGCGGCGGCGGCGGTGACGGTGCTGTTCGGGCACCTGGCGCATACGCGGTTCACCCGGGGCGATTATGCGGTGCTGCGCGAGGTCAACATCGCCTCGGACGCGGTCATCGTGTTCTTTGTCCTGTCGGGCGTGGTGATCGCCTATGCGGCGGGGCGCGACGGGTCGCTGGCGCGCTTCGCCTTCATGCGGGCGACGCGGGTGTTTTCCGTGGTCCTGCCCGCGCTGGTGCTGACGGCGCTGTTCGATGCGCTGGGGACGCGGGCGGATGCCAGCGCCTATCCGGCGGACTATTACCAGGCGCTGCCGCTGTGGGAGCTGTTCTGGCGCGGGCTGACCTTCACCAACGAATGGCAGGGCGCGCTGTCGGACCGGCTGCGGCTGGGGACGAACGGGCCGCTCTGGTCGCTGAGTTACGAGGTCGCGTTCTACGGGCTGTTCGCGGTGGCCGTGTTCCTGCGCGGACCGCTGCGGATCGTGCTGCTGGCGCTGGGGGCGTTGCTGGTCGGCTGGCCGATCCTGGCCCTGCTGCCGGCCTGGTCGTTGGGGGTGGGCGTCTGGCACCTCGGGCGGCTGGGGATGCCCGCCGAGCGTGCGTGGGTCTTCGCCTTGGGTGCGCCGCTGACGCTGGTGGCGCTGAAGGCGATGGGGCTGGCGGCGAACCTGAGCGCGCTGACGGCCGCCTGGGTCGCGCCGATGAGCCACCATGCGCTGCTGGGATATTCGGACGAGGTGCTGTGGAATTCGGTCATCGCCGTCGGCGTGGCGCTGCACCTGGTCGGGGTGCGCAGCCTGGTCGCCGGGTGGCAGCCCGCCGCAGCGCTGGCGCGGGCGGTGCGCTGGGTCGCGGGGGCGAGTTTCTCGCTTTACGTCGTGCATTACCCGACGCTGCATCTGCTCGACGCCGTGCTGCCGGGCAGCGGGCCGGGGCGGGACGCGCTTCTGCTTGGCGGGACGCTGGCCGTGGCGCTGGCCTTTGCCGCCGTCTTCGAGCGTCCTCTGGGGCGCTGGCGCGGGCTGGCGCGCGGGCTTCTGCCGCAGCGTCAACAGGCGCAGGTGGCGCGGGTCTGACCCTGCGCCGCTGCGCCGCAGCAGCTGTTACAGAGGTGTTATCGGCGCGTCACCGCCCCGACATATGACCACGGCATAGGAGCACCACAACATCTAGCGAGGTGCGCCATGCCGCTGATCCGGATCAATGCCCGGCCCGAAGGCCCGATGCTGCACGGCAGCGCCGCGGCACTGGAACCCGAGATCGCCCGCCGGGGCGGCGAGGGGCCGGCCATCGTGATGATCCACGGCTATTCCTACCATCCCGGGCGCGGCCGGCACTGTCCGCACCGCAACCTGCTGTCGATGGAACGGCTGGACGACAGCGCGGCCTGGCCCCGGCACCTGGGGTTCGGTGGCGGTCACGCGGGCGAAGGGCTGGCGGTCGCCTTCGGGTGGGAGGCGCGGGGCACCCCCTGGACGGCGCAGCGGCGCGCGGCGCAGGCGGGTCGGTCGCTGGCCCAGGTGATCCAGATGCTGAAGGCGCAGGACAACAAGCGCCCCGTCCATGTCATTGCGCATTCGATGGGTGTGGAGCTGGCGCTCGAGGCGCTGCACCACCTGCCCGCGCATTCGGTGGGCCGCATCCTGTCGCTGACCGGGGCGGCGCATCTGTCGCGCACCCGCGCGGCGCTGGAAACGCAGGCGGGTCGCACCGCCGAGTTCGTCAACGTCACCAGCCGCGAGAACGACGCCTTCGACTTCCTGTTCGAACGGCTTGTCGCCCCGCCGCATCCCGGCGACCGGGCGATCAGCCACGGGCTGGACGCGGCGAACGCGGTGACGGTGCAGATCGACTGCCCGGACACGCTCGCCCACCTCAACCGCATGGGCGCTCCAGTCGCCGGGCCGGACCGGCTGGTCTGCCACTGGTCGGCCTATGCCCGCCCGGGGATGCTGCCCTTCTGCAATGCCCTGCTGCGCCGCCCGGACCGCTGGTCGCTCGACGCGCTGCGCGCCGGTCTGCCCGCGGCACCCGCCTCGCGCTGGTCGCGGCTGTTCCCCTCATTCGTGAACCCGCTGCCCTTGCCAGGCTCGCAGAAAGCCGCATGATCCCCGGCAACAAGGGGAGTGGCCCATGATTGACCTCTACTACTGGCCGACGCCGAACGGCTGGAAGATCTCCATCGCGCTGGAAGAGATGGGGCTGGAATACGAGACGCACCTGGTGAACATCGGCAAGGGCGAGCAGTTCGCGCCCGAGTTCCTGAAGATCTCGCCGAACAACCGGATGCCCGCGATTGTCGATTCCGACGGGCCGGATGGCGCGCCAATTTCCATCTTCGAGAGCGGGGCGATCCTGCAATATCTTGCCCGCAAGACCGGCAGGTTCTGCGGGCGGACCGAGCGGGAACGGATCGCGGTGGACCAGTGGCTGATGTGGCAGATGGGCGGCGTCGGGCCGATGGCGGGTCAGGCGCATCACTTCATCCACTACGCGCCGCAGATGGACCCGCCGCAGGACGTGCCCTATGCGCGCGACCGCTATCGCGCCGAGGTCGGGCGGCTCTATGGCGTGCTGGACCGGCAGCTGGCGGGGCAGCCGTTCGTCGCGGGCGAGGAATATTCCATCGCCGACATGGCGATCTGGCCCTGGGCGCATCTGTGGAAGCGGCAGGAGCAGGACATCGCGGACAAGCGGCATTTCGCGGATTGGGTCGAGAGGGTCGGCGCGCGGCCCGCCGTGCAGAAGGGCCGGGCGCTGTATGCGGAGCTGCGCAATCCGGGTCCGACAAGCAAGGAGTCGCAGACGATCCTGTTCAAGCGGTAGCGGCCTCTTTGCGCCGTCTTCCGGCTGGAGTAGAAAAGTCCCATGCGCCCAATCCTCGCTCTGATCGCCGCCCTTGCGCCGCTGCCGCTGGCGGCGCATCCGCATGTGTTCATCGACACCGGCTTCGAGATCATCCTCGACGCGAATGGCGCGCTGACCCATGTGCGCACGACCTGGGCCTATGACGAGCTTTATACCCTGATGATCTCGGAAGACCTGAAGGTCGATCAGGATTACGACGGCAAGCTGACGCCCGAGGAAGAGGCGCGGCTGGCCGGCTTCGACATGCAATGGGTCGAGGGGTTCAACGGCGACCTGGAGGCGACGCTGGACGGCGCGCCGCTGGTGCTGTCGGGACCGCTGGAGCCGACGGCGCGGATCGAGGGCGGGCGGGTCATCACCACGCACCTGCGGGCGGTGGAGGGGACGCCGGGGCTGGCCGGGCGGGCGCTGTCGCTGAAGCCCTACGATCCGACCTTCTACACGGCTTATTCCGTGACGCTGCCGGTGACGTTGACCGGCGGCGATGCCTGCCTGATCGAAGCGGTGGAACCGGACATCGACGCCGCGCTGGAGGAGATGCGCCAGCAGCTGCTGCGGCTCGACAAGAATGCCGACCTCGAAGAGAACGGCTTTCCCGAGGTCGGGGCCGAGTTCGCCACCGACGTGCGGGTGTCATGCCCCGCCTCCTGAGCCTTGGCGCGCTGATCGCTCTGGCGCTGCTGGGCTGGCTCTGGCTAAGCGGTGGCTTCGACGCGCTGGCGTATTGGGCGGCGGGGGAGCAGCGCGACTTTCAGAACACGGTCGCGCGCTCGCTGCGGGCGCTGAAGGGGGGCGAGGCGGGGGCCTTCGCGCTGCTGCTGGCGGCCTGTTTCGCCTATGGGTTCTTCCATGCGGTCGGGCCGGGGCATGGCAAAGTGCTGCTGGGCGGCTATGGCCTTGGGCGCAGGGTGCCGCTGCTGCGGCTGGCCGGGATCGGGCTGCTGGCGAGCCTCGGGCAGGCGGTGACGGCGATCGTCCTTGTCTATGCCGGGGTCTGGGTGCTGTCGCTGACGCGCGAGCGGATGGTGGGGTTTACCGAAGGCGTCATGGCCCCGGTGTCCTATGCGGCCATCGGGTTGATCGGGCTGTGGCTCGCCTGGCGCGGGCTGCGCCATGCGCGGGGGGTGGGGCATCACCACCACCACGACCACGACCACGACGCGCATTGCGACCACCGCCACGGGCCGACGCTGGACGAGGTGGCACATGTGCATTCCCTGCGCGAGGCGCTGGCCTTGATCGCGGGCATCGCTATCCGGCCCTGCTCGGGCGCGCTGTTCGTCTTGCTCATCACCTGGCAGATGGGGATCGGCCTTGCCGGGATCGCCGCCGCGCTGGTGATGGGGCTGGGGACCGCCACCGTCACCGTGGCCACCGGCCTTGCGGCGGCGGGCTTGCGCGGCGGGTTGCTGGGCGGCATCGCCGGATCGCCCCTCGCCGCGCGCGCGGTGCCGGTGATCGAGATCGCCGCCGGGCTGTTCGTCATGGCCGTGGCGGGCGGGCTGCTGCTGCGGGCGGTTGCCTGACCCCTTGCCTTTGCCGTGCGCGCGGGCCAGCCTGCGCGCGAAATGGAGGACCAGGCATGGCAAAGGGTTACTGGGTCGGGCACGTCGATGTCGCCGACCTCGAGGAATACAAGAAATACATCGCCGCAAACGCCGCCCCGCTGGCGGAATACGGCGCGCGGTTCCTGGTGCGCGGCGGCGAATACGAACAGATGGAGGGCAGCGTCCGCAAGCGCACCGTGGTGATCGAGTTCGACAGCTACGAGACCGCGCTCGCCTGCTACAACAGCCCCGGCTACCAGGCGGCGCTGGCGCTGCGCAAACCCGTCTCGACGGGGGACATGATCGTCATCAAGGGCTATGATGGCTAGTCCCTCTTGGCGGCGCACAACTTAAGCGGTATCATCGCGTCATGGCAAAGCTGCGTGCATTTCTCGACGCTTTCCGGCCCAAGGCCCCGGCCCCGTTGCCCGACCCCGACGCCGAGCTGGCGCTGGGGGCACTGATGGTGCGCATCGCGCGGTCGGACCGGGCGTATCAGTTCGAGGAAATCAGCCTGATCGACCGCATCCTCGCACGGATCTACGGCCACAACGCCATCGAGGCGGCCAAGGTGCGAGCGACCTGCGAAAAGCTCCACGCCGCAGCCCCCGAAAGCGACACCTTCGCCCGGCTGATCCGCGAGACCACGGGCGAGGCCGAACGCCTCGCCGCGCTGGAAGCGCTGTGGGAGGTCGTGCTGGCCGATGGCCGCGAAGACCTGGCCGAAACGAAGATCGTTGACGAGGCGCGGCGGATCATCGGCCTGTCGCAGGCCGACAGCGAGGCCGCGCGCGCCCGGGTGGCGGCGCGGCTGGACGCGGTCAGTCCCGTCCCGCTGCCATGATCGCCTCGGCCAGCCCCTCGGGGTTGGTGAAGCAGACCTCGTGCCCGCCGGGGCGCTGAACGAGGCGGAACAGGCCCAGTTTCTCGGACAGGCGCGGATGCCAGCCAAAGCTTTGCGGCAGGGCGCTGTCCTCGGTGAAGTTGATGTAGGACTTTGCCACCTGCATCGCCGCCGGGTTGGTTTTCAGGCTGATCCTGTCGGTGAAGGTCGCGTAGGGGTGCGGGTTCAGCTGGTCGTAGGCGGACTGCGCCAGCGCGGCGTCGGCATCGTTCATGAAGGCCTCGCGCCAGATCGGATAGGGCATCACGACCGAATTGTCGGGGCTTGCGCCCGCGATCTGGTCGAAGAGCGCGGTGTAATGCGGCGGCACCATGTCGTTCAGGCTCTCGCCGTCGTTCGGCACGAAGGCGTTCCAGTAGACCAGCCGGGCGATGCGGTCGGGGATGCTGTCGGCGACGCCGGTGATGACCATGCCGCCATAGCTGTGGCCGACCAGGACGATGCCGGTTAGGTTGTGGCCGGTAATGTAATCCGCGACGGACGCAATCGCCGCCTCCAGCCCGCTGCGCCGGTCGTCGCCGGGGGCGTTTCCCCTGATCGTCGGCGTATGCACGTCATGCCCCGCCGCGCGGATCGGCGCGGCGGTGGACTCCATCAGCTCGCCCGTATGCCAGGCCCCGTGGACAAGAACGTATGTGGTCATGTGGTTCCTCCCTCTCCCGGCGGCCAGCATCGCGGATCGGGTGGCGGTCTGTAAATGGCTTGGCCTCGCCCGCGCCCGGGCCTATAGCTGGCCGCATGTTCGCCGATTTCCTGCTCCGCCTCGCCGCCCCGTCCGCCCCGCTGCCCGAACCCGACGCCCGCCTTGCGCTGGCCGCGCTGC
>JAGRMS010000321.1 GCA_020441135.1 Pseudooceanicola sp. | reverse complement strand
TCTGCGTGCTGGACGAGGTCGACGCCCCCCTCGACGACGCCAACGTGACCCGCTTCTGCGACCTTCTGGACGAGATGTGCCGCCAGACCGACACCCGCTTCCTGATCATCACTCACCACGCCGTGACGATGAGCCGGATGGACCGTCTCTTCGGCGTCACCATGATGGAACAGGGCGTGAGTCAGCTGGTCTCCGTCGACCTCAAGAAAGCTGAATCGCTGGTCGCCTGACCCCCGAAAACAACAAGGCCCGGCCAGAAGGCCGGGCCTTGCCCTGTCCCTCGACAGGCTGCTTCAGTGCAGCTTTGTCTCGACCTGGGCAATCGCTTCGTCCACCAGCTTCGCGCCGGCGGCCTTGGTCAACTGCTTCGACATCACGTCCCGCGCCGCGGCCACGGCGATGGTAATCGCCCGGTCGCGCACGTCCTTGACCGCTGCGGCCTGGGCCGAGGCGATCTGGTCCTCGGCGGCGGTGATGCGGCGGGCGATGGATTTTTCCAGGTCCGCCTTGGCCTGTTCCGCCGCCTGCGACGCTTCTTCGCGGGCGGTGGCGACGATGCGGTCGGCCTGGGCCTGGACTTCCTTCTGCTTGCGCTCGAACGAAGCCAGCACCGTCTGTGCCTCCTCGCGCAGCGCCCGCGCCTCGTTCAGCTCGTCGCGGATGCCCGCGGCGCGCTTGTCCAGCATCTCGCCGATCTTCCCGGGCACCTTGAAGTAGGCAAGGATTGCCAGGAACAGGATGAAAGCCAGCAGCACGACAAAGTTGGTGTTGTGCAGCGACAGGAACGGCCCGGTCGCGGCAAGGGCCGGCGAGGCGGCCAAGGCGAAAGCGGCGGCGATTGTGGTGCGCATCATCCTACCCCTTGATCCGGGCGTCGACCGCGGCCTCGACCGTGGCGGCGTCGTCCTTGCCGCCCAGCGCCGAAACCAGCGCGGCGGCGGTGTCCTTGGCGACCGCTTCCACCGCGGCAGCGGCACCGGCGCGGATCTCGGCGATGGTCTTCTCCGACTCGGCGGTCTTGGCAGCGATGGTCTCGTCCGCCTGCGCGATCGCCTTCGCCAGCTCGGCCTGGATCTCGGCCTTGGTGGCCGCCGCGATCCGGCCTGCCTCGGCGCGGGCATTCGCCAGCGCCTTCTCATAGGCCTGCTCGGCGGCAATCGCCTTGGCCTTCAGATCCTCGGCGGCGGCGATGTCGTTGGTGATCGTCCCCGCCCGTTCGGACAGGATCCCGCCGATCCGCGGCAGGGCCACGCGCGACAGGATGAGGTAGATCACCACCAGCGTCACCGCGAGCCAGAAGATCTGGTTCGGGAAGTGGTCGATATTCAGCTGCGGCATCCCCGGCGCCGAAGTGGCGGCGGCGTGGCCCGCGTCAGTCGTCGGTGTTGCCATGTCGGTACTCCCTGGGAACTGCCGTTACGACGGACGGGCGCGGCTGCGCTCCGTCCGCCGGTAAGGAAGAGCCCGTCGGATCAGACGGCGAACATCAGCAGCAGGGCGACGAGGAACGCGAAGATGCCCAGGGCTTCGGCAAAGGCGATGCCGATGAACAGGGTCGCGGTCTGACCGGCGGCGGCCGACGGGTTGCGCAGGGCGCCCGCCAGGAAGTTGCCGGCGACGTGGCCCACACCGATGGCGGCGGCGCCCGAACCGATGGCGGCCAGACCGGCGCCGATGAATTTGCCCAGAGCGGCTGCTGCGACGAGTTCCATGTGTTCTCTCCTTACGATGGAATGGGGTATGTTGGCTGAAAGACGGGCGTCAGTGACCCGGATGCAGCGCATCCTTGAGATAGACGCAGGTCAGNNTCAGGATGGTGAAGACATAGGCCTGAATGAAGGCCACGAGCAGTTCCAACCCGTAGATCGCGGTGACGCCAAGGATTGCGATGGGCGCGATGGCGGCGACCTGCGCGAAACCGGCGAAGACCTTCAGCACCGCGTGCCCGGCCATCATGTTGCCGGCCAGACGGATGGAGTGGCTGACGGGCCGCACGAAGTAGGAAATCAGCTCGATGACCGCCAGGATCGGGCGCAGCGCCAGTGGCGCGCTCGAGACCCAGAACAGGCCGAGAAAATGGGTGCCGTTCTTCACGAAGCCCAGGATGGTCACGCATAGGAAGACGCCGAAACCCAGCACCGCGGTCACGGCGATATGCGAGGTGGTGGTGAATGACCCCGGAATCAGGCCGAGGAAGTTGGCGCAGACGATGAACATGAAGAGCGTCATGATATAGGGGAAGTACTTGACCCCGTCCTTGCCGGTCACGTCCTCGACCATCTTGTAGACAAA
>JAGRMS010000320.1:5099-5575 GCA_020441135.1 Pseudooceanicola sp. | reverse complement strand
CAGTTCATCGAATTGGCGGTGAACATGCCCGAGCACGACCCGCAGGTCGGGCAGGCGGAGCGCTCGATCACCTCGACATCGGCGTCGCTCCGAGCACGACCCGCAGGTCGGGCAGGCCGCGCGCTCGATCGCCGCGACCTGCTCGTCCGAATAGCTGTCGTCCGCCGCCGCCACCATCGCGTCCACGAGGTCCAGCGCGGTGTCCTTGCCCTCCCAGACCACCTTCCCGGCCTCCATCGGCCCGCCCGAGACGAAGACGCAAGGGATGTTCAGCCGCATCGCCGCCATCAACATGCCCGGCGTGATCTTGTCGCAGTTCGAAATGCACACCATCGCATCGGCGCAATGGGCGTTGACCATATATTCCACCGAATCCGCGATGATCTCGCGCGAGGGCAGGGAATAGAGCATCCCGTCATGGCCCATGGCGATGCCGTCATCCACCGCGATGGTGTTGAACTCCTTGGCGACGCCGC
>JAGRMS010000320.1:0-5053 GCA_020441135.1 Pseudooceanicola sp. | reverse complement strand
GGCACGAACTGCGTGAACGAGTTGACGATGGCGATGATCGGCTTGCCGAAATCGTCGTCCTTCATCCCCGTCGCGCGCCACAACCCGCGCGCGCCCGCCATGTTGCGGCCATGGGTGCTGGTTCTCGAACGATAACGGGGCATCTGTCACTCCTCCTGCCGGGTCGGCAATTCCGGGGTCGACACTTACATGCCCCCCGCGGGAATGGAAAGACGACCCTAGCCCTCGAAACAGGCCGACCGCCCGTCCGCAAGGATCGTCGCCGCCCCGTCGCGGATCGACGCCGCGCGCTTCTTCACCGCGCCCGAGGGCTTCGCGGCCGACCGTTCCTTCGGCGACGGCAGCACCGCCGCGATCAGCGCCGCTTCCTGCGCCGTCAGCTTGTCGGGCGTCTTGCCGAAGAACACCTCCGCCGCCGCCCCGACGCCGAACACGCCTTCGCCCATCTCGGCGACGTTCAGATACACCTCGACGATCCGCCGCTTCGACCAGATCAGCTCCACCAGCGGTGTCATCGCGGTTTCCAGCGCCTTGCGGAACCAGCTGCGCCCCTGCCACAGGAACACGTTCTTCACCACCTGCTGGCTGATGGTCGACGCCCCCCGGTTGCCACCGCTTTCGATCGCCTTGCGGATCGCCTCGACGTCGAAACCCCAGTGGTTGCAGAAATTCGCATCCTCCGCCGCGACGACCGACCGCGCCATCTCGGGCGCGATCTTCTCCAGCGGCACCCATTCCCGCTCCACCTCGCCCAGCCGCCGCCACTCGCTCCAGATGGTATGGGTGACGGGCGGGTTCACAACGCTGAACAGCACGACCAGCAGCACCACAAGGGCGACGATCCCCAGCGCGGCCCGCACGAACAGCCGCACCAGCCGCCGCCCCGGCGACGGCTCGGCCTTCTTCTTTCGTGTCGTCTTGCCCGCCGCCTTCGCCATGCCGCGCAGTCTACCGCCGACACGGGCGGGCGACAGGGCAAAAAGAGCCTAGGCGGCCATGTCGCGGCGGCTGGGCAACAGCACCGTCAGGATACCCAGCGCAGGCAGGAAGGCGCAAAGCCCGAAAACGAAGTTGATCCCCTGCGCGTCCGCCAGCACTCCCAGCGCCGCCGCGCCGATGCCGCCAGCCCCGAAGGCGAGGCCAAAGAACAGCCCCGCCACCATGCCGACGCGCCCCGGCAGCAGCTCCTGCCCGAAGACCACGATGGCCGGAAAGGCCGAGGCGAGGATCACCCCGATGATGACACTCAGCACGCCGGTCCAGAACAGGCTGGCATAGGGCAGCAGCATGGTGAAGGGCAGCACCCCCAGGATCGAAACCCAGATCACCGTGCGCCGCCCGATCCGGTCGCCCACCGGCCCGCCGATCACCGTCCCGAAGGCCACCGCGCCGAGGAACAGGAACAACATCTGCTGCGATTGCCCGGTGCTCAGGCCGAAACGGTCGATCAGGAAGAAGGTGTAGTAACTGCCCATCGACGCCATGTAGATGTTCTTGGAAAACACCAGCGTCACCAGCACCGCCAGCGCGATCACCACCTTGCGCCGCGCCAGCACCGGCCCGGGCTTCACCGGCCGCTTGCGCGCCGCCACCTGCGCCTGCGCGTGCCAGCGGCTCACCCAGGTCAGGATCAGCATCCCCGTCAGCGCCACCAGCGCGAACCAGGCCACGCTGCCTCGCCCGAAGGGCAGCACGATGAAGGCCGCCAGCAGCGGCCCCGCCGCCGAGCCAAAGTTGCCGCCCACCTGGAACACCGACTGCGCGAGGCCAAACCGCCCGCCCGAGGCCGACCGCGCCACGCGGCTCGCCTCCGGGTGGAAGATGGCCGAACCGATCCCGATCATCGCCGCGCCGAGAATCAGCATCGGGTAGCTGTGAGCGGACGACAGCAGCAACAGCCCGCACATCGTCGACCCCATGCCGACGGGCAGCGAATAGGGCAGGGGCCGCCGGTCCGTCACGATCCCCACCACGGGCTGCAACATCGAGGCCGTGACCTGGAAACAGAAGGTCAGCATCCCGATCTGCCAGAAGTCGAGCGTGAACTCGTCCTTCAGCATCGGATAGATCGCCGCCAGCATCGACTGCATCACGTCGTTCAGCAGGTGGCAGAGGCTGATCGACAGCAGGATGGCATAGGTCGTGGTCTCTGCCCGGTGCTGGGGCAGGGCGGCGTCAGTCATGATCGGTCTCCTTCGTGCCGGAAATAGCCCGCTGGACCGCCGCGCGCTTTCGTGGTTTGGTCAATCACCTTCGCGATCGGGCCAAAATGACCGCAGACGTCCAGACCACCATCGCCAGCAACATGCGCGCCATCGCCGCCGCGCAGGGGCCGCTCTATGCCTCGGGCACCGACTATCCCGAAGGTGTCACCGTGCCGCCCCACAGCCATGACCGCCACCAGCTGCTGCACGCCATCTCGGGCGTGCTGATGGTCGCGACCCCCGCCGGGCGCTGGATCGTCCCGCCCGAACATGCGCTCTGGCTGCCCGCCGGCTGCGTCCATTCCGTCCAGATGCTGGGCGCGGTGCGGATGCGCTCGGTCTACGTCCGCGCGGATACGCCGGGCGATGGGCCGCGCGTGCTCGGCATGACCCCGCTGGTGCGCGCCCTGGTGGTCGAGGCGGTGGCGATGATGGCCCATCCCGCCCCCGACGCCCGCGACCGCCTGATCGCCGAGCTTCTCCTTGCCGAGATTCCCCGCCTGCCGGAACAGCCGCTTGCCCTGCCGCTGCCCGCCGATCCGCGCCTGCTCAAGCTCTGCCGCGCCTTCATCGCCGCGCCCCACGCCCGCGCGCCGCTCGACGGCTGGGCCGCGCTCGCAGGCAAGAGCCGCCGCAGCCTGACCCGCCACTTCCGCCAGGAAACCGGCCTCAGCCTCGAGAACTGGCGCCAGCAGGCCTGCGTCTTCGCCGCGCTGCCCCGCCTGATCGACGGCCAGCGCGTCACCTCCGTCGCGCTCGACCTCGGCTACGACAGCCCCGCCGCCTTCACCACCATGTTCCGCCGGATGCTGGGCCAGACCCCCCGCGCCTTCGCCGGGGGCCGCCGTCAGTGACGCATCACGGGCGCGGCGAAACTCTCGACCCGCTTGATCAATCGTGCCAGCGACACCGGCTTGATCATCACCGGCGGACTGCCACCCGGCAATGCCGCCATGTTCTGCAACAAGGTGTCGTCGCCGGTCAGGAAGGTGAACGGAATCTCCCGCTCCGCCAGCGCCGCCGCGATGGGAATGCTCGTCTCTCCGGCCTTCAGCGCCAGGTCCAGCACCGCCCCCTGCAAGGTCACGTTCGGATCGGCGATCGCCTCCAGCGCCGCCGCCACCGTGGCATGAGGGCCGACCACCTCGTAGCCGTGCATCCGCAACGCCCGCGCCAGGAAGGCCGCCACCAGGAACTCGTCCTCCACCAGCAGGATCGACGCAGGCGTCATGGCGCCCCCTCCGCCACCGGAAAGCGCAGCACATAGTCGATGCCGTCCGGCCGGAAGCCCAGCCGCGCCTCGCCCCCGACCTCCCCCGCGATCAATTCGCGCAGCAGCAGCACCCCGAACCCCTCGCGCTCCGGCACTTCCGGCAGCGCCAGCGACCCGGACCGCTCCCGCCACGCCAGCCGATACCCGCCGTCCTCGCGCGCGACCTCGACCGCCACCCGACCGTCCGCGACCGAATAGGCCCCGTGCTTCACCGCGTTGTTGATCAGCTCGTGCAGCGCCAGCACGATGACCGAGGCCAGCCCCGGCGCCAGCCGCGGATCCTCCCCCGTCACCGCCAGCCGCTCTTGCAACTCCGGCCCCAGCTGCTCCATCTCCTGCGCGATCAGGTTGCTCAGCGTCCGCGCCCCCCGGTCGCTGGTGATCAGCTGCGAATTGGCCCGCCCGATCGCCTCGATCCGCTCCTGGAACCGCGCCAGCAGGTCTTCCTTGTCCGCCGCCTTGATGGCCGAGAACGCCGCCACCGCCTGCACGATCGCCAGCAGGTTCTTCACCCGGTGCCGCAGTTCCGAGACCATCAGCTCGTCCCGCTGCCGCTGCCGCAAGTCCTCCGTCACCTCGTAGGTGATCGTCATCACCCCCGCCGTGGTCCCGTCCGGCCCTTCGTAGGGCTGCGCGATCCCGGTGAAATAGCGCATCTCGCTGCCCCCGCCGGGCCGCGCGTTCAGGAACGCCTGGGCCTTCGCCACCTGCGTCTGACCGCTGCGAAAGGCCCCGTCCAGGATCGCCCGCGTCGCCTCGTTCTCCAACCCGAAGCAACGCTCGTCAAAGGTCGTCCCCACCGGGTCGGCCAGCGGATGCCAGTTGTGAAACTCCTCGTTGGCAAAGACGCAGACATGCTCCGGCCCCGAGTGGATCCCCACCGCGAACGGAGCCTTCGTCAGCAGTTCCCGGAACCGCGCCTGCTGCTCGGCCAGCCGCTCCGCCTCGGCCTCCAGCCGCCGCACCCGCGCGTAATGCTCCGTCGCATCGCAAAGCACCGCGACCACCCCGTCGCCCCCGCGCCGCCGCCCCAGCCGCGCCTCCAGCACCCGGCCGTCGAGATCGACCTTCACGTTGCGCCGGATTCCGTCTTGCAACACGGCACCCACCGCGGTCGCCAGCGCGGGACCGCCCGGCACGGCCTCCAGCCGCCGGCCGGTCATTCCGTACATCCCGAACAGCGTTTCGCACTCCGGGCTGGCCAGCATGACCGTCCGTTCCACATCCACGAGAAGCACCGCCAGCCCGGCATCCCGCAGGATCGACATCTCGCCTTCCTCGGCGTCACCGGTCGCAAGCCCGGACGAGTGCTTCATGCGCAGCCACTCCCCCCGTACCCGAACGGCAGGCCGGAGCCGACAGGGAACTCACACATGCGTGTTTTCCTTTGTCCTGAAACGCCCTTGCGGAAAGGCTACCACGGATCGCCGCCCGTTGCAGTGTTCATTTCATGACCCGCCCGAGCGCCGCCCCGTAAGGTGGGCAATCTGCCCACCACCGCCCCCTCCCCAATCGCCAACCCGACAACGACGCGCCTCCCCTCCCCCTCGTGGGGAGGGGATGGGGGAGGGGGGCC
>JAGRMS010000319.1 GCA_020441135.1 Pseudooceanicola sp. | reverse complement strand
CATGATCGACATGCCGTTGTTCATCACACCCATGATGAAGGCCCCGACGACCGCGCCGACGATCTTTCCGACTCCGCCCGACATCGAGGCGCCGCCGATGAAGACCGCCGCGATCACGTCCAGTTCCACGGCAAAGCCCGCCTTGGGCGTCGCCGTGTTCAGCCGTGCGGCGAATATCATCCCCGCCAGCGCCGCCAGCATCCCCATGTTGACGAAGGCGAGGAAGGTCAGGCGTTCGGTCCTGATGCCCGACAGTTTGGCCGCCTTGACGTTGCCGCCCAGAGCATAGATGCGTCGGCCGATCACCGTGCTCTCGGTGACAAAGGCATAGATCACCGTCAGGACGACCATCGAGACCAGCACGTTCGGCAGCCCCCGGAAGGTCGCCAGCTTGTAGCTGACGTAGATCAGCGCCCCCGCCACGATGGCATTGCGGACAGCGAAGAAGGCCGCCGGTTCGCCCTCGATCCCGTATTGCCGGTCCCGCGCGCGGCGGCGCAGGCCCAGCCAGACGATCACCATAGCCGCGATCACGCCCACTGCGATGGCAGTCACATTGGGCCGCCCGACGCCGAACAGGTCGGGAATGAACCCGGTCGAGATCAGCTGGAAACCCTTCGGGAAAGGCCCCACAGACTGCCCCTCCAGCAGCCAGAGCGACAGACCCCGGAACACCAGCATCCCCGCCAGCGTCACGATGAACGACGGGATCTTCCAGTAGGCGACGAAGTAGCCCTGCGCAGCACCGATCAGGATGCCGACGATCAGGCAGGCGGGCATCGTCACCGCGACCGGCATGTCCCAGCTGACGATCATCACCGCCGCCAGCGCCCCGACGAAGCCCATGACCGAGCCGACCGACAGGTCGATATGGCCCGAGACGATGACGATCAGCATCCCCAGCGCCATCACGATGATGTAGCTGTTCTGCAGGAACAGGTTGGTGATGTTCACCGGCTTCAGAAGCGTCCCGCCGGTCACGATCTCGAAGAAAACCATGATCGCGATCAGCGCGAACAAGAGGCCATAGTCCCGCAGGTGCGTTTTCAGATAGCGCCCGACCCGCGCCTCGCCCCCGGCATTCTCAGCGATGCTCATGCCCCCTCCCTATTCCGTCACGATCATCGACATGATCCGCTCCTGGCTGGCGTCCTCTGCGTCCAGTTCCCCGACGAAGGCGCCCTCGTTCATCACGTAGATGCGGTCGCAGAGGCCCAACAGTTCCGGCATCTCGGACGAAATCAGGATGACCCCCTTCCCGTCGGCGCTGAGCTCGTTGACGATGCCGTAGATCTCGAACTTCGCGCCGACGTCGATGCCGCGCGTCGGTTCGTCCAGTATCAGCACCTGGGGGCTGGCGAAGAGCCACTTGGACAGGACGACCTTCTGCTGGTTGCCGCCCGACAGGTTCACCACCCGCTGGAAGACCGAGGGCGTGCGGATGTTCAGTGCCTCGCGATAGGTCTCGGCGACCTTCGTCTCCTCGTTGGCGTTCAGGATGCCCGAATGCGAGACCTTCGGCAGGTTGGCGATGGTGATGTTGCGCTCGATGGTCTCGTCCAGCACCAGGCCCAGCGCCTTGCGGTCCTCGGTGACATAGGCCAGCCCCGCCGCGATGGCGCGATCCACGGTCGAGACATCCGCCGGCTTGCCGTGGATGCGCACCTCGCCCGAGATATCGCGACCATAGCTGCGGCCGAAGACGCTCATCGCAAGCTCGGTGCGGCCCGATCCCATCAGGCCGGCAATGCCGACCACCTCGCCGGCGCGGACGTTGAGGCAGGCATTGCGGATGACCTGGCGTTCGGTGTGTTCGGGGTGCCAGACGTTCCAGTCCTCGACCTCCATGAGCACGTCGCCCGGCGTGCGGGTGTGCTCGGGGAAGCGGTG
>JAGRMS010000318.1 GCA_020441135.1 Pseudooceanicola sp. | reverse complement strand
CAGGCCGGGGGGCAGCGCCCCCCTGTTCGAGCCCGGCACGCGGCGCAGACCTGGCACGCGGTGGCTCCCCTCTCCCGGGACGGGGGAGGGGCCGGGGGTGGGGGGCTCCTAAAGCCCCTTGGCCCGATAACTGGCGGCGACGCGGCTGATCGAGATGATATAGGCCGAGGTGCGCAGGTCGTGGACGTCGTCGCGGCTGTGCCAGATGTCGCGCATCGCCTGGTAGGCGGTGCGCATGGTATCGTCGAGGCCCGAACGCACCAGCTCCAGTTCGCCCGCGCCGCGCAGGTACTTGTCCTTGAAACCCGGGCTCAGCGTCCAGCCCAGCTGCTTGTCGGCGCTGAGGCGTTCCAGCTCTTCCACGATCAGGTGGTGGCGCGATTCCTCCTGCCGGCGGCCCATCCGGCCAAAGCGGATGTGGCTGAGGTTCTTGACCCATTCGAAGTAGGACACCGTCACGCCGCCCGCGTTGGCATACATGTCGGGGATGATGACCACGCCCTTGTCGCGCAGGATCTCGTCCGCGCCGGCGGTGATCGGGCCGTTGGCGGCCTCGATGATCAGCGGCGCCTTGATCCGTTCCGCGTTGTCGAGGTTGATCACCCCCTCCATCGCCGCCGGGATCAGGATATCGCAGTCTTCCTCCAGCACGGCGGCGCCGCTGGCGGTATGGGTCGCGTCCGGATAGCCCGAGACGCCGCCGTGGCTGCGCATCCAGCTGGCCACCGCCTCGACGTCGAGACCCTTGGGGTTGAACAGCGCCCCGTCGCGTTCGATGATGCCGGTGATCAGCACGCCGTCTTCCTCGGCGAGGAACCTGGCCGCGTGATAGCCCACGTTGCCAAGGCCCTGCACGATCACCCGCTTGCCCTCCAGGCTGCCGGTCAGCCCGGCCTTCTTCATCCCCTCGGGATCGCGGAAGAACTCGCGCAACGCGAACTGGACGCCGCGCCCCGTCGCCTCGGTCCTGCCCTGGATGCCGCCGGCGTTGATCGGCTTGCCGGTGACGCAGGCGTTGCCGTTGATATCCGTCGTCTTCATCCGCTTGTACTGGTCCGCGATCCAGGCCATCTCGCGCTCGCCCGTGCCCATGTCCGGGGCCGGCACGTTCTGGGCCGGGTTGATCAGGTCGCGCTTGATCAGCTCGTAGGCGAAGCGGCGGGTGATCAGTTCCAGCTCGTGTTCGTCATACTGGCGCGGATCGATGCAGAGCCCGCCCTTCGATCCGCCATAGGGCACCTCGACCAGCGCGCATTTGTAGGTCATCAGCGCCGCCAGCGCCTCGACCTCGTCCTGGTTCACGCCCATGGAATAGCGGATGCCGCCCTTGACCGGCTCCATGTGTTCCGAATGGACCGAGCGATAGCCGGTGAAGGTATGGATCTGGCCGCGCAGGCGCACGCCGAAGCGGACCGTGTAGGTCGAGTTGCAGACGCGGATCTTTTCCTCGAGGCCCGGCGAGAGATCCAGCAGCGCCACCGCGCGGTTGAACATCAGATCCACGCTTTCGCGGAAACTCGGTTCCTTCAACGTTGCCATTCCATCCTCCCGGTTGTCGGCGCGCCATTGATGCTGCCGATTGTATGAGCAGGAGGTAACGAAAAGCCACGTCGGCAGAGGTTTTTTTGATATTTCGCTTCCCGCAGAGGTTTTTCGGCCAGCGCCCGGCGAATCGGAACCAGCGCGCGGGCCGTGGCCGCCTTTGTTCGCCGCCGGTGAACAACCGCGCCGATTCGCCGGAACCGTGGCGGCTTCGCCCCTCCAGCGCACCCATTCCGGCGGGTTTCCGCCTAACTTGTGACACGATTTCCGACGACACATGACAGGATGATTTTGCGTTCATGGCCGCCCTCTGCCCGGGCGGCAGAGAGGGTATCCATGCCTGTGCAAGAAGGAAAGACTGCCGCTTTTTCCCCTGACCTGGCCCGCCGGGCCGTCCGCAGGATGCACCGTTTCAGGCGCGAGGAAGACGGCTCGCTGCTGATCTTCGGGGTCTACGTCTTCGTGCTCATCCTGATGATCGGCGGCATCGGCATCGACCTGATGCGGTTCGAGCGCGACCGGTCCGAGCTGCAATACACCCTCGACCGCGCCGTTCTGGCCGCCGCCGACCTCGAGCAGACGCTGGAACCCGAGGCGGTGGTCCGGGACTATTTCGACAAGGCCGACCTCGGCGAATACCTGACCGGAACGACGGTCAGCGAGGGGCTGGGCTATCGCTCCGTGTCGGCCACGGCACGGTCCGAAGTCGATACCCAGTTCATGCACATGACCGGCCTCGACACGCTGACCGCCCCGGCGGCGGGCACCGCCGAGGAACGGATCGACGTGGTGGAGATCTCGCTCGTTCTGGACGTTTCGGGGTCGATGAACTCCAACAGCCGCCTCTACAACCTCAAGATCGCCGCGCGCGATTTCATCGACACGATGGTGGACAACACCGAGGACGGCAAGATGTCGATCTCGATCATCCCCTATGCCACCCAGGTCTCGATGTCGTCGTCCTTCATCGGCCATTTCAACGCGGTGGGCGAGAACGCCTACTCCAACTGCATCAATTTCTCGAGCAGCGACTTCAACACCACGGCGGTCAGCACCACGGCGCCGCTCGACCGCAGCATGCATTTCGATCCCTGGACGTCCGGTTCGTCCGACAGCAGGGACGGGCGCTACAGGAATCCCCAGGAACTCGTCAACCAGCCGGTCTGCGAGGAACTGTCCTCGCGCGAGATGCTGGTCCTGCAGAAGGACCGCAACACGCTGAAGACCTTCATCTCGAACCTGACGGCGCGGGGGAACACCTCGATCGACCTCGGGATGAAGTGGGGCGCGGCGCTGCTCGACCCCGCGATGCGGCCGGTTTTTGCCGCCATGGCGGGTACCGGCGAAGTACCGGCCGAGTTTTCCAACCGCCCTCTGGAGTATGACGACGAAGACAGCCTCAAGGTCGTGGTGCTGATGAGCGACGGCGAGAACACCTCGCAATACTACATCCTCAGCGACTACGATCACGGCAACTCGAACATCTGGTGGAACAGCACCACCAACAGCTCCTACAAGGAGTATTCGGTCTGGGTGCCGGCCTACAACAAGTTCTACTGGCCGCACGCGGGCAGATGGGCGGACAGCGCCTTTGGCACGGACGGGCGCGTCTGCTCGGGCACCAGCAGCAGCGGCAGCAACTGGACCTGCACCAGCAGCTCGTCCACCGTCACCGGCACGCCCGAGCGTCTGACCTACGCCGAACTCTGGGCCCGCACGCCGCTCCAGGTGAACGTCGACAAGAACTACGACCCCTGGATGAACGATACCACCGCCCGCAACGAATGGAATTACGGCGTCCGCAGCGAGGTCAACGCCTCGACCAAGAACAGTCGGACCCATGCGATCTGCAATGCGGCCAAGGCGAATGACGTGATCGTCTTCACCATCGGCTTCGAGGCTCCCTACAACGGCCGCGCCGTCCTGAAGGACTGCGCCAGCTCGGCCGCGCATTACTTCGACGTCAACGGGCTGGAGATCTCCGAGGCCTTCGCTTCCATCGCCACCTCCATCCGCAAGCTGAGGCTGACCCAATGATCCGCGTCCTGTCCCGATCGCTGGGCCGTTTCCGCCGGTCCGAAAGCGGCCACGCCACCATCGAATTCGCGCTGGTCTTTCCGTCGATGCTGTTCCTGCTCCTGTCGGGGGTCGAGATGGGTCTCGTTTCGCTCCAGCACGCGATGCTGGAACGGGCGATGGACATCACCGTGCGTGACATCCGCCTCTCCACCGGTTCGGCGCCCCAGCATGACGAGATCAAGGATCTGCTCTGCGAGCGTGCAGGCTTCATCTCGAACTGCGAGGACAACATGTTGCTGGAAATGGTCGAGATCGACCCGCGCGCATGGGGCGGCATCTCGCAGAACGCCACCTGCACGGACCAGTCCGAAGAGGTGGCGCCGGTGGTGCAGTTCAAGAACGACGCCGGCGACAACGCCCTGATGATCCTGCGCGCCTGCGCCAAGATCGACCCGGTCTTCCCGACCGTCGGGCTTGGCAGGAACGTCGTCAAGGACGGGGCGGGCCAATTCGCCCTTGTCGCCATTTCGGCCTTTGTCCAGGAACCGAGGTAAGCCATGACCCTGCTCAAGAACCGTCTCCGTGCCTTCTGGTCCGATACTTCGGGCAACGTCACCATCGAATTCTGCCTGGCGATGCCGATCCTGTTCTGGACCTTCATGGCCTCTTACGTCTTCTTCGACGGCTACCGGCAGAGCGCCATCAACCTCAAGGCCGCCTACACGATCAGCGACCTCGTCTCGCGCGAGACCGGCACGATCAACGACGCCTATATCGACAGCATGCAGAACCTGCTGGAACTGATGACGCGCACGCCCTCGGATGTCGACCTGCGGATCTCCGTGATCCGCTGGGACGCGGTCGACGACCGCTACTATCTTGACTGGTCGGCGAACCGCGGTTTCCTGAATGCGCTGACCGACAACAACATCGGCGACATCGAAGCCAAGCTGCCGGTGATGCCCGACAACGAGCGCGTGATCCTGGTCGAGACCAACAACGTCTTCGTGCCGCTGTTCAACGTCGGCCTCGAGGACATCAACCTGTCGAACTTCGTCTTTACCCGGCCCCGCTTTGTCTCGCAGATCGTCTTCACGGGAACGCAGGACGGCAGCAACGAAAGCCACGACGACGCCGTCGACACCACCGGCGACGTGTGATCCATCGCGGACGGCGCGGGCTACCGGTCCGCGCCGCCTTCGCGCCGCTCCACCAGCAGCGCCGACAGGATGTCGCTCACCAGCTTGGCCTGGTGCCCCGGAACCACCCCGCCAACCCCGATCCGGCGCCCGAACCGCCACCAGAGGCCCGGCCGCCAGGCGCGGGCCTGCGGTTCGGCGGTTGTCACGAGAAACCCGTTCGACGGCTTGAAGGCAAAGGCCCCGCGCTCCACCTGCCGGATGTCCGCGACCCGCGCCAGCACCGTGCCGGTATCGTCGCGCAGCGCCTCGCGGGTCAGCTCCAGCCGCGCCTGCGTCGCCTGGTACATCCGCACCGCGCCCCAGAGCGACACCAGGCCCAGGCCGATCAGGAAGACCTGCCACACCGGGGCAGGGGGCTGCGACAGCGCGACATAGATCGTCACCACGGCAAGGCCGGTCAGCATGATCAACCCGATCCAGCGCCGCATGGGCGAGGCTTCGATCACCGCCAGAATCTCGTCATCCATGCCCGCCCCTCCTGTCCTGTGGCCGCTTAACGGAAAGGGCGGGTAAGAACCAGCCTACTCCGCCGCCTGCGCGGTGGCACGGCGCACGATCACCTCGGCGCCTTCCTCCTCGGGCTCGTCGTCGACCATCTCGGGCGGGAAACCCGGCGCGCGGATATCGAGGCCGGTCGCCTCTTCCAGCCGTTTGATGATGTTGTCCGACTGCTCGCGCGCGCCGTAACGCGCGATCCCGTCGCGGAAGATGCGGATCAGCAGCGGGTTCAGCTCCAGCGGCACCGCGGCCCGGTCCGCCACCGCCTGGAACAGGCCGATGTCCTTTGCGACGAGGTCCATGGTGAAGGAAATGTCGCGGCTGCCGTTCAGGATCACCTGGCTTTCCGTCTCGTGGACGAAGCTGTTCCCGGACGAGATACGGATCGCCTCGAAGGCGGTGCCAAGGTCCATCCCCGCGCCAGCCGCCACGGTCAGCGCCTCCGTGCAACTGATCAAGTTGGCGGTCGCGAGGTAATTGGTGATGACCTTCAGGACCGAGGCCGATCCGATCTCGCCCGTGTGCAGGATTCGCCGCCCCATGATCTTCAAGAGCGGCAGTACCCGCTCGAAAGTCGCCCGGTCGCAGCCCGCGAAGATCGAGATGTTGCCGGTATCCGCCCGGTGACAGCCCCCCGAAACAGGGCAGTCCACCGCCGCGCCGCCGCGCGCGATGACGTCCGCGCCCAGCCGCTTGATCTCGGCCTCGTCGGTGGTCGACATCTCCAGCCAGACCTTGCCGGGCACGACCTCGGGCAGCATCTCGGCCACCACCGCGGCGGAAATCGCCGGGCTGGGCAGGCAGGTGATCACCACGTCGCAATCCCGCATCAGCGCCGCCGCTCCGGTTCCCGCCCGCGCGCCCTTGGCAACCGAGGCCGCGACCAGGTCGGCGTTCAGGTCGAACACCGTTACGTCCACGCGATTGCGAACCAGGCTCCCCGACAGCTTGCCGCCCACGTTGCCCAGTCCGATGAACCCGACCTTCATGCCCCGTCTCCCGAAAATTCCCCGGGCCGCAGGGAACCCCGCCACCCGTCCCGCCGTCTGTTCCGTTTGCGACGCGCCGCCCGGATTCCGCCGCCTGCTTCGTCCTGGCAAGCTGGACGCGGCGGGTTGTCACGCCTCCAGCGGGAACAACAGGGACCAACGGCCCAGGCACCGTTCGCCAATGCTTCGCGACCGGGGGTCAGCCCTTTGCCGCCGCCCGCGTTGCCGCCTGCCTGCGCGCCTGCCGGTAACGGTCGAACTGGGTGTCGGCGATCACGCCGATCAGGATCACGCTGCCCATCACCGCGAAGTTGAGCGACGAGGGGATGCCCAGCAGGTTCACCAGGTTCTGCAACTCCTGAAGCAGGATCACACCAAGACAGACGCCAAGGATCGAGCCTTCGCCTCCCCTCAGCGAAAACCCCCCGAGAACCGCCGCCGCGATGCCGTAGAGTTCGTAGAAGTTGCCATGCGACGAGGGCTGCACCGACCGCGTATACATCGCGAAGAAGATGGCCGAGAAGGCCGTCAGCACGGCGCAGATCACATAGGCCGAGACGATGACGCGCTTCGTGTTGATCCCCGAGTAGCGCGCCGCCTCCTCGTTCTTGCCAACCGCGAAGAGATGCCGCCCGAAAACCGTCCGGTGCAGCACGTACCAGGACACCAGCGCCACCGCGAGGAAGGCGAGGAAGGAATGCGGCACGCCGTATGTACGCCCGACGGTCAGCCATTCCAGCGTCGGATAGCTGCTACCGAAGGGAAAGCCCGCCGTCCCGTCCGCCGTGTAGAACCGCGCGACGCCGCGATAGATCAACAGGCCGCAGAGCGTGACGACAAAAGGCTGCAACTTCAGCCGGGTGATTAGAAAGCCGTTCATCACACCGATGACCCCGCCCAGGGCCAGCGCAATCGCCGCCGCCAGCGGCCAGGGCACGCCGCTGGCGATCAGGTCGATGAAGACCACTCCCAGGATCGCGATGACCGAGCCGACCGAAAGCTCGATCCCGCCCGTCACGATCACGAAGGCTTCGGCAATGGAAAACAGGCCGAACAGCCCGATCAGGTTCGCGGTGTTCGACAGGTTCACCGGCGAGATGAACCGCGGGTTTATCAGCGCCACCACGATGCCGACGGTGATGACGAGGCAGAGCAGCCCCAGATCCTTGCGCAGCAAACCTTCGCCCCCCTATGCGACCGCGAGGCGCAGGATCGCCTCTTCGGTCATCTCCTCGGGGCCCAGAATGCCCGATATCCGCCCCCGCGCCATCACCGCGACGCGGTCCGAGACGCCGATCACCTCTTCCATGTCCGACGAGATCATCACGATGGCGACGCCCTTGTCGGCCAGTTCCTGCATCATCGCATAGACCTCGGCCTTGGCGCCGACGTCGATCCCGCGTGTCGGTTCGTCGAAGATCATCACCGCCGGGTCCATCGCCAGCCACTTGGCCAGCACCACCTTCTGCTGGTTGCCGCC
>JAGRMS010000317.1 GCA_020441135.1 Pseudooceanicola sp. | reverse complement strand
AAAAGGCCGCCGTCTGAACTGAGCTGCGTGCCGCTAAATTCCAGCCGCACGCGAGGGTCGAAATCCACCCTATCTGCCCGTTTCAAGCCCCCACCCTCTGGTTGATCCATAAAACGCGCCCCTCGCAGCCTTCAACACCATGTTTTATATAGGAAATATAATGGTCAGGACAGCGAAATCAGCGCCTTACTTGGGAAATGTGGGTTTGCTACATAAGGCCGGATATTTGGAGCAAATGGAAGATTGGGGCGCTATTGCGCGGGCTCGTCCTTTGCCTGGAACGCCGGGGTTTCGCGGGCGGCGAAGGCGCGCAGGCCTTCGGTGATCTCGGGTGATCGGTCGAGCGTTTCGGCCTCTCGCAGCATGGCCGCGATGGCCTCGGCTTCCGGCAGCGCCAGCGCGGCGCGCAGGCTGCGTTTCAGGGCGCGGCGGGCGGCGCGGGGGCCCTGGGCGAGGCGGATGGCCCAGGTTTCGGCCTCAGGCAGGGCGCGGGCGGCGGGGACGGTGCGGTTGACCAGGCCCCAGTCGCGGGCGGTGGCGGCGTCGATCTCGGTGCCATCCAGCATCATCTCGAGCGCGCGGCCGGTGCCGATCCGGCGCGGCAGGCGGAGGGGTGCGCCGAGCGCCGGGAAGGCGCCGAGTTGGGCTTCGGGCAGGCCGAAGCGGGCGGTGTCGCCCGCGACGATCAGGTCGCAGCAGAGCGCCAGTTCGAGTCCGCCACCGAGGCAGAGCCCTTCGACGGCGGCGATGACCGGAATGTCGAGCGCGGCGATCGCCTCGAAGGCGGCGGATTCGCGGCGCAGCAGCGGTCCGGCCCCCTGCCCCGCCTCATGCAGCCGGGCCAGCTCGCCCACGTCCGACCCGGCGCAGAAATGCGCCCCTGCCCCGCGGATCACCAGCGCGCCGATGTCGCCCAGCGCCGCGACCTGCGCCGCGAGCGCGTCGGCCATGTCGGGCGTAACGGCATTGGCGCGGCCGTTGCCCAGCGTCAGAACGGTGACGCCGAGGCGCGTGGTGGCGGTGACGTCGGGCATGGCTTTCCTCCGGGCGTGGTCGAAAAAAAGTATTTAACGGATTTAACAATCCGGTAAACTGCGAATCGTGGGGGCGGAGGAACTCTCCAGGCTCCCCTGTCAGGGAGGACATCATGAAAGCATTCGTACTGGCGGCCGCCGTCGGCCTGTCGGCCACGCTCGCCGCCGCGCAGGACTACACGCTGCGCTTTGCCCACCAGTTGCCGCCGCAGCACTACCTGGCCCAGGAATACGAGGTCTGGGCCAAGGCGATCGAGGAGAAGAGCGGCGGCAAGGTGAAGGTCGAGATCTTCCCGGCGGCGCAGGCGTTCAAGCCGAACCAGGTCTTCCCGGCGGTGGCGCAGGGCCGGATCGAGGCGGGCATGTCGATGTCCTTCCAGTGGGGCAACACCATCCCCGAGATGGCGGTGATGACGGTGCCCTACGTCATGTCCGACGAGAAGGACGCGGCGGCCTTCGTGAAGTCCGAGGCGAACGATATCCTGGAAGGGCTGCTGGAGGCCAAGGGGGTGCAGAACCTCGCCTGGCTCTACATGGGCAACGTCACCACGATCCTGTCCAAGGACAAGCCGATCATCAGCCCCGAGGACTTGAAGGGCGTGCGCATCCGCGGTCTCGACCAGGTGTTCGACGCCGGAATCCACGAGGTCGGCGGCGAGGCGGTGATCATGCCGGGGTCGGAGGTCTACCAGGCGTTGCAGACGGGGATCGTCAGCGCGGCGGTGGGCGACCTGCTGGGGATCGTGTCGCGCAAATACTACGAGGTGCAGAACTACGCCAACGTGGTCGCGTCCAACACCGTCTTCTCGCACATCATCGTCAACCCGGGCTGGTATGCAGGTCTGGACGACAACGCCCGCAAGGCGGTGGACGAGGCGAGCGAGGAGCTGCAGGCGCGGCTGATCGCGGATTTCCCGAACAAGGCCGCCGCGGGCTGGGAGGCCGCGAAGGACAAGATCACCCTGCACCGCCAGACCCCGGAAGAGGCCAAGGCCTGGGAGGCGGCGTTGCAGCCGGCCTCGATCAAGGTGTTCCTGGCGGCGGCGCCCGACAACGGGCAGAAGCTGCTCGACGCGCTGAAGAAGCTGAAGGAATGATCCAGCTGCTGCGGCTGGCAGACCGTGCCGTCGTCGCGCTCGTCCGGTTGGCGGGCGCGGTGGCGGCGCTGCTGCTCCTGTTCTGCGCGCTGTCGATCTTTGCGGGCGTCGCGGCGCGGATGGCGGGCGTGCCGATGGGCTGGCCGACCGAGATCGTGCCACACCTGCTGGTGGTCTCGGTCATGCTGGCGGCGGCGGAGTGCTTCCGGCGGGGCGAGCATATCGCGGTGGATTTCATCATCGGCCGCATCGGGTCGCGCGCGCGGCGGATCGTCAATGTCTGGGCGAGTGCGACGGTCGTCTACCTGTCGGTCCTGCTGGTGATCCAGGGGATGCAGATGATCGCCTTTTCGCGGATGGCGGGCATCCGGACCTTCGACCGGCTCGACTTTCCGGTCTGGTGGGTCGAAAGCGTGATCCCGGTCGGCGGCGTGCTGCTGGGCCTTGCTTCGCTCAGGGCGCTGGTCGGCGCGCTGGCGGGGCGCCGCGAGAGCGAGCTTGCGCCATGACGCTGGCGCTGCTGTTCCTCGGTCTGTTCGTCCTGTTGATGACGGGCCTGCCGATCTTCGCGGGAATCAGCCTGGTCGCGCTGCTGTCGTCGTGGTTCGCCAGCGGGACGATCCAGGGGCTGGTGGAGATCTTCGTCGGCGAGGTGTCGAACTACCTGCTGGTGGCAATCGCGCTCTTCGCGCTGATGGCCAACATCATGGTGCGCATCCGGGCGGTGGACGACCTGTTCCACTTTGCCCATGTGGTGACGAAGCACCTGCCCGGCGGGCTGGGCGTCGCGACGATCCTGACCTGCACCATCTTCGCGGCGATCATCGGATCGTCGGTTGCAACGGCACTGACCGTGGGCAGCATCGCGATCCCGCAGATGCGGCGCTATGGCTATACCACCGCGCGCGCCTGCGGCGTGGTGGCGGGGGGCGCGACGCTCGGGATCCTGATCCCGCCCTCGGGGCCGATGATCCTCTATTCGCTGGTGACGGATGCCTCGGTCGGGGCCTTGTTCATGGCGGGCATCCTGCCGGGGCTCGTGCTGGCCGCGCTTTTCGCCGCCGCGCATGTGATCATGGCGGTCCATGCGCATGACCTGAAGACCGAACCGCGCGCAACCTGGGGCGAGACCTGGGGCGCCTTCGTGAAGGCAAGCCCGTCGCTCTGCCTGCCGGTGGTGATCCTCGGCGGCATCTACGGCGGCTTCTTCACCGCCACCGAGGCCGCGTCGGCGGGGGTCGTCGGCGCCCTGCTGATCGGGGCGCTGCACTACCGGAACCTGAGCTTCGCCTCGGTCTTCGATGCCAGCATGGCCGCCGCGATGACCACCGCGATGGTGCTGATGATCGTCGGCGCCAGCGCGATGTTCAGCAACGTGGTGACGCTGCTGCAATTGCCGAACCAGATCCTTGAGGGAATCTCGGCGCTGGGCCTCGGGCCGGTGCAGTTCCTGATCCTGATGATGCTCTGCCTGCTGGTGCTCGGCATGTTCCTCGAGGCGGTGGCGATCATCCTGATCACCACGCCGGTGGTGCTGCCGACGCTGATCGCGATGGACATCAACCTGGTCTGGTACGGCATCCTGCTGGTGATCGCGCTGGAGGTGGCGCAGATCTCGCCGCCGGTGGGTCTGAACCTCTTCGTGATGAAGGCGGTGACGGGCGCGTCCCTTGGCACGGTGATGAAGGGGAGCGTGCCCTATCTCGTCATCATGCTGGTCTTCCTCTTCGCGGCGGTGCTGCTGCCGGGGGCCATTCTCTGGCTGCCCCGGCTGACCGGCTACGGCTGAACGGCGGTGCCTTCCGGCACCCAGGGACAATCGGCGGCGCGCCAGTAATGAACGCGCCGTTCGGTGAAGCGGAGGCCGTCCGGGGTGCGGATGAAGCGGTCGAGCGAGTGGCCCGTCACCTCGAAGACCTTGCGGTTGTCGTCGGCGAACCACTTGGTGACGGTCCAGTAGGACAGCACCTTCAATCCCTCGCCCTCGGGGATGAAGCGGAGGTTGTCGATGTGATGCTGGCGGCCGCGGAACTCGGGCCGGGCGACCAGCCCGGCGAAATAGGCGCGGATTCCGGCGTGGCCGTGGTGTTCGTTGCCCGCGGTGTCCTCGAAGACGCCGTCTTCGGTGAACAGGGCGACAACGCCATCCACGTCGGCCATGTCGAGCTTCCAGACATAGTCGGTGATCAGCGCCTGCACGCGCAGCGCGTCGCCGTTGGCGAAGGGGTCGGTCATGGTGGTCCTCCCGGTTTGGCCGTCTTGCGGCCGGTCGCAATATCTTTAACATATTTAACAAATCGGGATGGATCAATCGGGAGGCAGGGATGATCACGGAATTTCAGGGCAAGGGCGTTATGATCACCGGCGGCGCAGGCGGCATCGGACGGGCGCTGAGCGCGCGTCTGCTGGCCTTGGGCGCGCGGGTGGCGGTGCTGGACGTGCCAGGGGCGCTGGAGCGCGCGGTCGAGGGCGCCAGCCGCCACGCCTGCGACGTGGCGGATGCGGCGGACGCGGCGCGCGCGGTGGCCGAGGCGGCAGCGGCGCTGGGACGGGTGCATGTGCTGGTCAACAACGCAGGCGTGATCCTGCGCAGCCTGCCGACGGCAGAGATTCCGCTGGACGCCTGGGACTGGGTGATGGGCATCAACTTTCGCGGCGTCGTCAACGTCACCCACGCCGCGCTGCCGCTGATCCGGGCGCATGGCGAGGCGGGGCATGTGGTCAACATCGGCTCGATTTCGGGCTTCATCATCGCCGACGACCGCAACACCGCCGCCTATGCGGCCTCGAAGTTCGCGGTGACGGCTTATACCGAGGCGCTCGCGAAAGACCTGCGCGGCGGTCCGGTGGGCGTCTCGCTGATCGCCCCGGCGGCGGTGGCGACGGAGATCTACCCGACCTCGGCCGGGCTGCGGCCGGGGGGGATGTCCGGGACGGTGGACGCGACGCCTGCCGACACCAGCACCGGACTGCCGCCCGAAGCGGTGGCCGATGCGGTGATCGGGGCGATGGCCAGCCCGCGCTTCCTGACCCTGACCCACCCGGTCACGCGCGACTGGATCGCCGAACGCACGCGCCGCCTGCTGGCCGGGGAGGCGGTCTGACGGGCAGTCCCGGCCCCCTGCTTCTTTTCTTCGAAAATACTCCCGCCGGAGGCCACGCGCCGCAGGCGCGTTCCGGCAACCGTGCCCCGGCCGCAGCGCCTGCTCTCGTCGTAGGGCGGGGTTC
This sequence comes from Pseudooceanicola sp., assembly GCA_020441135.1. Taxonomy (GTDB): domain Bacteria; phylum Pseudomonadota; class Alphaproteobacteria; order Rhodobacterales; family Rhodobacteraceae; genus Seohaeicola_A. The sequence goes on along the minus strand of JAGRMS010000317.1, from coordinate 12,173 downwards.
ACCCCGCCGCCCCCGGCTTCGTCAGCCTGCGGCGACCAGCGCCCCCTCGCCTGCCGGGTCAGCATAGAGACCGGCGATCAGGTCGGCTCGGGCCGCCAGAACGCCGCGCTGGCTGACCGAGCCCTTGTCGGTCACCTCGCCCGCGAGCGGGTCCGGCTCATCGCTAAGCACCTTGATCCAGGCCAGTCGGGTGGAGGAGCCGGTCGACTCCTTCGCCATCGAATCCAGCACCCCCTGGAGATGCGCGCGAATCGCCGGATGCCTGGCAAGTGCGGGAAGGCCGCTGGCCCCGGCGAGGTCGCCGGCGTCCTGTTCGGACAGGAACACCAGCCCGCCGATCTCGTCCCGGTTCTCGCCGGTCAGCACGATGTCGCGGGCGCAGAGGCCCGCCAGGGTCAGGAAACGGTCGCGCAGGCGGCCGACATTGACCCAGGTGCCGGTGGTCAGCTTGAAATCCTCGGCGATGCGCCCCTCGAAGGCCAGCCCGGCGGCCGGGTTGGCGGGGTCCACCAGCCCGAGCGAATCGCCAAGCTTCAGGAAGCCCTCCCCGTCGAAGGCGGCTGCGGTCTTTTCCGCGTCGCGCCAGTAGCCGGGCGTCACGATCGGCCCCCGCAGCCGCGCCTCGTATTTCCCGGCGAGCGGGGCCAGCTTCAGCTCCACCCCTGCCATCGGCAGACCGGCAAGGCCGGTCGGCGCATCCAGCCAGTTGGCGACCAGCGAGAAGGGCGCCGTCTCGGTCGCGCCATAGGCGCTGAAGACCGGGATTCGGCGGCCCGTGACCTGTTCCGACAGCTGCTGCATCTCGGCCTGCAAATCCGGCGGCAGCGAGGCGCCGGAATAGAAGAAAAAGGCGATGGAGGAGAGAAAGCCGCGCGCGAAGGCGGCATCGCTCTTCAGGTAGGGGACGAGTTCGGCAAACCCCTTGGGCACCGAGAAGCAGGCGGTGGGCGGGACGTCCTTCAGGTTGCTTACGGTCAGCGGCATGGCGTCCCGCAGCGGCTTGCCGTCGTCGATGTAGAGCGATCCGCCCAGCATCAGGGTCATGCCGATGACCTGGTTGTTGCCCGAGACATGGTGCCAGGGCAGCCAGTCGGTGAAGACCGGCGGCTGGTCGGCAAGGAAGGGAAACGCCTGCAGGAACATCTGCTGGTTCGCCGCCCACATGCGGTGGGTGACGATCACCGCCTTGGGCAGGCCGGTGGAGCCCGAGGTGAAGATGAACTTGGCGATGGCGTCCGGCGCGGGCGGCGCGGGGTCGTCGCCATCGGCGGTCAGGCTGTCGAGGTCGGCGGCGGTGACGATCTCGGTTTCTTCCGCCACATGCGCGAGCGCCGCGGCAAAAGGCGCGCGATCCTGCACGAAGACCAGCCCCGGCGTCAGCAGGTCCAGCACATGGACCAGCTTCCGGTGTGTCTTGTCGAGCAGCGAATAGGCGGGCGTGACCGAGGCATAGGGCACACCCGCGACCAGCGCGCCAAGGGCAAGCAGGCCGTGTTCGACGGAACTGCCCGAGAGGATCACCACGGGCCGTTCGGCACTCAGCCCGCGCGCGTGCAGGGCGCGGGCGATGGCGCAGATGCGGGGTGCGGACTGCCCGTAGGTCACGCGCTGCCAGTCGCCGGTGCCGTTCTCGCGCCGTGCAATCAGCACGCGATCCGGGTGGGCGGCGGCGGTTTCGAACAGCCGGTCGGTCAACCGGTCGGGATAGGGGCGCAGCGGGTCTGCCGAGCGCATCCGCAGCGTGCCGTCGTCTTGTCTATCCCAGAGGATCTCGCGCGGGCCGAGGGTCAGCATCAGAGCACCTTGTAGTAGCGGAAGCGGTTGCCGTGCTCGGTGCGCTCGCCCACGCCGATGAAGACGTGGCGGGACAGCCAGTCGTGCTTGCCTGCCGGCACCTCGAACTTCGGATGGGCGCGCAGGTAGTACTCCTCGGCGGACACGGTGTCGCCGGGGCGCAGGGCCCAGAGGCGTTCCATCACTTCGGTCGATGCATGGCGGAAGCCGCTGTTCTGGAGGTAGATGACGGTGCCATCCTCTTCTTGCAGGAAGTAACGGGCGTCGAAGCAGAAGACGCCGTCCTCGCGCACATGAGGCCATTCGCCGCCGCGCGGGATGACGGTGCCGCGCAGCGCGGGGCCGTCGAATTCGCCCTCTTCCACCACCACCGACAGGCGGTTGCCGCCGCCCGGCAGGCCGTTGATCGACTGGCGCGTCTTCAGCTTCAGCCGCACTTCCAGCGCGAATTCGAGTTTCGGGAACAGGGGGTCGGTCATCGCTGATCCTCTAGCCGGTAGACGGAGAAGGCGCAGCCTTGCGCGTCGAGATGCCCGGCGCCGATGAAGACGGTGCGGGTCAGCCAGTCGAGCGGTCCGGCGGCGGTGTCGAAGCGCGGGGTGCAGTGAAACCGCCCGTCTGCCTGCGTCACGCCGAGGCTGCGCATGTAGATGTGGCCGCCGTCCGGCAGGGTAAACCAGATTCGCTGGTCGTTCAGCAGGGTGCCGTCGGGCTGGCGCAGGGTCCAGTCGCCGGCCTGCGGATCGACCACCGCGTCGATCCCGCTGCCGGAGAGCGCGCCGCCCGAGGCGCGCAGGAACCCGCGTGCGCCGCTAAGCGCGGGATTGTCGAGGTCGAGGTCGAATTCCACCCTGATGTCAAGCACATGGCCAAGGCCCGGATGTGTCATGCCGCGCTGTCCCCTCCCCGAGATGTCGCGTGATATTTGCTGAACAGGTTATCCATTCCGCCGGTCTGGGGCAATCGGACCCGGCCCGGACGACTCGGAAGATTTGTCTTGAAAAAATTTAACAAATTAAATTAAGATCGGCAATACCTGGAGGACGTGCCACCGGCACGAGGGAGGAAACAATGACAACATTCATCACGCCCGCATTGCGCGGACTGGCTGTCGCCGCGGCGGTGGCCTTTGGCGGCCTCGCGCAGGCCGAGACGCTGACCATCGCCTCGCCCGGCGTGGCGCTGCACTTCTACCCGTTCTACGTCGCCGAAAAGGCGGGGCTATTCGCCGAGGAAGGCATCGAACTGGACTGGGTCGATGTCGGCTCGGGCTCCAAGCAGATTGCCGCCGTGGCGGGCGGATCGGCGGAGATGGCGGTGGTGGGCATGCAGGCGGCGATCAGCGCGCGGCAGAACGGGGCGGACCTCGTTTCCATCGCGGCGCTGTTCAACGCCTATCCGATCCAGCTGGTGCTGTCGAACGCGGCGCTGGAGAAGTCGGGGATCGACCCGGCGATGCCGATCGACGAGAAGGTGGCGAAGCTGAAGGGCCTGAACATCGCCGTGACCGGGATCGGATCGACGACGGACGTGCTGCTGCGCAGCTGGTTCAAGGCGCGCGGGATGGATCCGGATACCGAGATCACCATCCAGCCGCTGGGCAATCCGGGCGCGATGTATGCGGCCTTTGAACAGGGGCAGGTCGACGGCTTCATGCTGGGCGCGCCCTTCACCCAGAAGGCCGAACTTGAGGGCCTGGGAAAGACCGCCATCGACCCGCTGGACGGCGGCATCCCCGAGCTGGAGGACGTTCCCTATACCGCGATCATCACCAACGAGCGCACCGTGGCGGCCAAGCCCGAGCTGCTGCAGAAGTCGCTGAACGCGCTGGCGCGGGCGATGAAGCTGACCAAGGAAGACCCCGAGAAGGTGCAGGGGCTTATCAAGGAATACTTCCCCGACACGCCCGACGCCGCCTACCAGGCCTTCGAGCCGAAGTTCCGCGCCAATGCGGCGACGACGCCGGTGCTGACGCAGGCGGAATACGACAACCTGCTGAAGTGGATCGCCATCACCTCGTCCGACAAGCTGGACGTGGCCTATGACGCCTTCGTGGTGCCGACCTTCGCCGACAAGGCGGCGGGCGACATCCTGAAATGAGCGAGGGCGCGCGCCTCTGGACCGGGAGGGCCGTCCTGCTGGCGGCCCTGCTGGCGATCTGGCAGCTGGGCGGCACCTTCGTGTCCGAACGGTGGATCAGCTCGCCCACCGCCATCGTCGGGCGGCTGGCGGACTGGCTGGCGCGCGACCTGTTCCTGCACCTTGGCGTGACCCTGGCCGAGATCGCGGCGGGGCTGGCCATCGGGGTGCCGCTGGGCATCCTGACCGGCGTGACGCTGGGGCGGCTGCGCAATGTCTCGGCGGTCCTGCGGCCCTTCGTGGTGGTGATGAACTCGCTGCCCATCGTGGCGCTGGCCCCGCTGCTGATCATGTGGTTCGGCATCGGGATGCTGCCGAAGATCGTGCTGGTGGCCTTCGTGTCGTTCCTCCTCCTGTTCTTCAACACCTTCGCAGGGGCGCGGGCGGTCGACGAGGAACAGCTGGACGCGCTGACCCTGATGGGGGCGAGCGGGGTGGAGCGGTTCCGCAAGGTCGTGCTGCCGGGCTGCACCGCCTGGATCATGGCCGGGCTGAAGAACGCGGTGCCCTATGCCCTGATCGGCGCGGTGATCGGCGAGATGATGGTGAGCCGGGCGGGACTTGGCCACCTGGTGTCCCGCGCGGGGCAGCAATTCGACATGACGGGGATCTACGCGGGGCTGTTCGTGCTGATGATCCTCGGATCGGTCCTCAACGAAGCGATTTCCCTCGCCGAGCGGCACCTGCTGCGCTGGCGCGGACCTCACGGAGCATAAGATGCACATGAGCGGACAGACGGCTTTCACCGGGGCGGCAAAGACCGGCCCGACCCTGATCTCGCTGAAGGACGTGGTGGTGGATTTCGCCACCCGTGACAGGGTGGTTCGGGCGGTGGACGGCATTTCGCTCGACATGCCTGAGGGCGGGTTCACCGCGCTGGTCGGGCCATCGGGCTGCGGCAAGTCGACGGTGCTGAACATGGTGGCGGGACTGCTGAAGCCGAGCGCGGGAAGCGTGACCTTCGAGGGCAGGCCGGTGGACGGGCCGAATACCCGCGTCGGCTACATGACGCAGAAGGACACGTTGCTGCCCTGGCGCACGGTCGAGGACAACGTCGGCATCGCCTTCGAACTGCGCTGCCGCCGCAGCGAGCGGGGCGACAAGGCGGCGCGGGTGGCCGAGATGATCGAGCGCGTCGGGCTGAAGGGGTTCGAGAAGCATTTCCCCTCGGAGCTGTCCGGGGGCATGCGCAAGCGCGCGGCGCTGGCGCGGATGCTGATCTACAAGCCCTCGACCCTGCTGCTGGACGAACCCTTCGGCGCGCTGGACGCGCAGTTGCGGCTGATCATGCAGAAGGAGCTGCTGGAGCTGGTCGATGCCTCGGGCATGACCGTGGTGCTGGTGACGCACGACCTGGAAGAGGCGGTGTCGCTGGCGGACAAGGTGGTCGTCTTCACCTCGCGCCCCGGGCGCATCCGGGCGGTGCGCGACATCCCGATCCCGCGCCCGCGCGACCCGGCGACGCTGCGGTTCACCGATGCTTTCCGCGACCATTGCGCGGCGCTTTGGGACGAGCTGCGCGACGAGGTGGCGGCGGCGATGGCGACGCCCCATGCGTGATACGCGCGGGCGGTTCGAACTGCCGGGTCCGGCGGTCTGGGCATTGCGGCTGGCGGTGCTGGTGGCGCTGATCGCGGGCTGGCAGGCGGCGTCGGGGACGTTGCTGCCGGTGTTCTACATCTCCAGTCCCGCGAAGGTGCTGGAGGTGCTGCAGCGCTGGCTGGCGGACGGGTCGATCTGGAAGCATGTCTGGGCGACGGTGCTGGTGCTGTTTTCCGGCTACGCCATCGGCGCGGCGATCGGGATCGCGGCGGGGCTGTGGCTGGGGCTGAACCCTCGGACGGAACGGCTGCTGCAACCCTTCATCGCGGCGCTGTTCGGGCTGCCGAAGATGGCGCTGCTGCCGCTGCTGGTCATCGTCTTCGGAATCGGCTTCGCCTCGAAGGTGGTGCTGGTCGCCTCGGTCGTGGTGTTCCTGCTGCTGTTCGCCACCCTGTCCGGCGTGCGCGACATCGACCGCGACATGGTCGAAAGCCTGCGTCTGATGGGTGCGACCGAGGGCGAGCTGACCCGCAAGGTGCGGATGCCGGCAATCCTGCCCTGGGTCTACACGGGCCTGCGCACCTCCATCGGTTATGCGCTGACGACGACGGTGGTGTCCGAGGCGTTGCAGTCGAACCGGGGGCTGGGGTTCCTGATCGAGCACGCGGCCGTCAGCTTCAACGCCGCGGGGGTGTTCGCGGCGGTGGTGGTGCTGCTGGTCTTGTCGATGGCGATCATGCTGCCGCTGGGGGCGCTGGAGGCGCGGATGCGGCCGGTGCGCCTGTAACGGGAGCGGCGGGGCGAGCCCCGCCCCACGACGCATCGGGCGTGCCGGGCGTCGAGGGGGTGTGATCGCGCTTCGCGCGAGCCTCCGGCGGGGATATTTGGAGCAAGAGGAAGACGGGGGCTGCGCGTATGGGCGGCGCCCGGCGGGAGGAAAGAAGCGATGGCGGTTTCGGTGCCGGTTTATGACGAGGTGACGCTGGAGACGCTCTGGGCCGATCCGTATCCGACCTACGCGCGGCTGCGGGCCGAGGCGCCGGTCGCCTGGGTCGACGCGGCGAACATCCACCTTGTCACGCGCTTCGACGACATCATGCGGATCGAGCGCGATCCCGAGACCTTCCCGGCGCTCGACACGCGGTCGTTGCAGGTGCGGGCGATGGGCCACACGATGATGCGGCGGGATGGCGCGGATCACCTGCGCCAGCGCCGCGCGGTCGAGGCGACGTTTTTGCCGCAGGTGGTGGCGGCGCATTGGGGGCCGCTGTTCGAGGCGATTGCGGACGATCTGATCGGTGGGCTCAAGGGCGGACGGGCCGACCTGTTCGCGGAGTTCGCGGCGCCGCTGGCCTCGCGCAGCCTGATGGCGTTGCTGGGCCTGCCGCAGATCGACTGGCGCGACCTTTGCCTCTGGTCGCAGGCGCTGATGGATGCAACCGGCAACTATGGCGACGACTCCGCGACCTGGGCGCGCGGCAAGGCGGCCTTTGACGCCATCGACGCGGCCATTGCCGAACGGGTGCCGGTGGTGCAGGCGCGCCCCGATCCATCGGCGCTGTCCTCGATGCTGCATGGCGGTCTGCCGATGGAGGAGATCCGGGCCAACACCAAGGTGATCGTCGGCGGCGGGCTGAACGAGCCGCGCGATGCCACCTGTTCCGCGGTGCTGGGGTTGCTGACCCATCCCGGGCAGCTGGCGCAGGTGCAGGCGGACCCGACGCTCTGGAAGACGGTGTTCGAGGAGACGGTGCGCTGGATCGCGCCCATCGGGCTGTACCCGCGGCGGGTGGCGAGGCAGGTCGAGATCGGCGGGGCGGTGCTGGAAGCGGGCGACGCGGTGGGGCTTTCCGTCGCCTCGGCCTGCCACGACGAAAGCCGGTTCGAAGGGCCGGAGCGGTTCGACATCAACCGGGCGAAAGGCAAGCACCTGGCCTTTGGTGCGGGGCCGCACTTCTGCCTGGGCGCCTGGATGGCGCGGCGGCTGGTGGGCGAGATTGCACTGCCCCGCCTTTTCGCCCGGCTGCCGGGCCTGCGGCTGGACCCCGACGCGCCGCCCGAGGTGGGCGGCTGGGTGTTCCGCGGGCCGGTGCGGCTGCCGGTGCTGTGGGACGCCTGAGAGCGGCACGACTCCGTTGACCGGCTCCGGCGATTCCTTTAACAAATTAAATGAATGCCCGTGACGCGGCCGATGGCGGCTGGCAGGGTCTTCGCCTTGGGGGAGGAAATCGACATGACCAGGACCAGCATCCTGCTCGCCTTGTCTGTTTGCGCCGCATCGTCGGCGGCGGCAGAGGAAATCCGCATCTCGTTCTGGGTGCCGCCCGGCCATGCCGCCGTGCGCGCTTTCGACGATTGGGGCGCCTCGCTGTCGGCGGCCACGGGCGGCCAGCTCACCATCGCCAAGTTCCCGGCGCAACAGCTGGGCGCGGCCGCGGATCACTACGACATGGCCCGCGACGGCATCGCCGAGATGACGATGGTGGCCCCGGCCTATAACGCCAACCAGTTCCCGATCTTCCTGCTGAACGAGGTGCCCTTCACCTTTTCCGACAGCGTGAAGGGCGTCGGCGTGATGCACGAATGGTACCGGCAGTTCGCCGACAAGGAGATGCCCGACGTCAAGCTCTGCGTGATGACGATGCACCACACGGCGACGTTCCACATGCGCGACAAGCGGGTGACGAAGCCGTCGGATTTCAACGGGCTCAAGATCCGCACGGCCAGCCGCACCACGGCGAATTACATCACCCAGCAGGGCGGCGCGACGGTGCAGGCGACCCTGCCCGAAGTCCGCGAATTGCTCGAGCGGGGCGTCGTCGACGGGCTGGGCTTTCCCTGGGATCTGGGCGTGGTCAAGTCGACCGACCTGCTGAAGTTCCACGTCGACCTGCCGATCTATGTCGGCACCCAGGCCTATGTGATGAACAAGGACTTTTACGAGGGCCTCGCCCCCGACCTGAAAGCCGCGGTCGATGCCCATTGCACGCCGGAGTGGTCGGTGAAGCTGTCGGCGGTCCGGGCTGGAGAGGAAGCGGCGGCGCGCGACAAGATCGTCGCGGACCCGGCGCATGAGGTCTACAAGCCGAACGCAGAGGAAACCGCCGAATGGGTGGCCGCCGCCGAGGCGATCACGGCAGAATCGCTGGCGGCAACCGAGCGCTTCGGTGTCGATGGTGCGGCGATCTTCGCCGACCTCAAGGCGCGGCTCCAGGCGGCGGGCGCGGGGTTCTGAGCCATGCACCGGGTCGCCTCGGCAATCGACATCGTGGCGGGCCTGCTGCTGGGGCTGGTGGTGGCGCTGACCGTTCTGGAAGCCGGTCTGCGCTATCTCTTCTCGGTGCAGGTGCCGGACGCCTACTCGCTGGCGGGCCACGCGCAGGGTATCGCCATCATGTGGGGCATCGCCAGCGCCACCTATGCCGGGCGGCACATAACCGTGGACCTCTTGCATGACGCGCTGCCCCGGCCGGGGCAGCGCGCGCTGAACATCCTCGCCGCGCTGGTGTCGGCCGGTTTCCTGCTGGCGATGGCGTGGATGGCGTGGAAGAAGGTCGGCCGGTCGGAGCGGTCCTTCGAGGTAACGAACGACCTGCGCCTGTCGGTTTACGTCTTTCTCGCCATCGGCGCGGCGGGGTTGAGCGTCGCCGTCTTCATGGCCCTGCTGCGGGCCTGGCGGCTGTGGCGCGGCACCATGACCAACGAACTGGGACTGCCCAACGCATGAGCCACGACCTGATCGCCATCGGCGGATTCGTCCTTGTCTTCGCCCTGATGCTGTTGCGCGTTCCCATCGGTTTTGCCATGGGCATCGCCGGTGTCTCGGGCTTTGCCGCCGTGAACGGTGTGATGCCGGGGCTGAACCTGCTGATGAACTCGCCCTATCGCACGGCCACCGACTATACGCTGTCGGTGATCCCGATGTTCGTGCTGATGGGCGTCTTCGCCACGGCGGGCGGCATGAGCCGCGAGCTGTTCGCCGCCAACAAGGCCTGGTTCGGGCACCTGAAAGGCGGGGCGGCGATTTCGACGATCCTTGCCTGTGCGGGGTTTGCCGCGATCAACGGATCGTCCGTGGCGACGGCGGCGACGATGACGACTGTGGCCCTGCCCGAGATGAAGCGGCAGGGCTACGACACCGGCATCGCGGCCGGGGCGATTGCCGCGGGCGGCACGCTCGGCATCATGATCCCGCCCTCGGTGGTGCTGCTGCTTTACGCGATCCTGACCGAGCAGGACGCGGCGCGGCTGTTCATGGCGGGCGTGGTGCCGGGTTTGCTGGCGGTGGTCATGTATATCGGCACCATCCGGTTGATGATCTGGCGGCGCCCGGACCTGATGCCGGTGGGCGAGCGCGGCACCCGAGAGGAACGGATGCGGTCGCTGAAGGAGATCTGGGCGACGCTGCTGCTGTTCTTCCTGGTTGTCGTGGCGATGTACGGCGGCTTTGTCACCGTGACCGAGGCCGCGGGCGTCGGCGCGCTGGGGGCGCTGCTGATCGGCGTATTGCGGGGGCGGTTGGGGCCGAAGGCGATTCTCGCCTGCCTGGTCGAGGCGCTGCGGACCACGGCGAGCATCTTCGTCATCGCCATCGGGGCCTACCTCTTCGGCTATTTCCTGACGGTGACGCAGACGACGCAGGCCCTGACCGAGTACCTGGTGAGCCTGCCGGTCGGGCCCTACGGCGTGCTGACGCTGATCCTGGTCGCCTACCTGATCATGGGCGCGCTGATGGACGAGCTTGCCATCATCCTGCTGACGGTGCCGATCATCTACCCGGTGATCGTGGAACTGGGGTTCGACCCGATCTGGTTCGGGGTGGTCACGGTGATGGTGGTGACGCTGGGGCTGATCACGCCGCCGGTGGGGATGAACGTGTTCGTCATCAACTCGATCTCGCGCGACACGACGCTGCCGGTGATCTTCCGGGGCGTGATGCCCTTCATCGCCTCGGACCTGCTGCGGCTGTTCCTGATCTGCGCCTTTCCCTGGCTGTCCCTTGCGATCCCGGCGACGATGCGATGACCCGCGCGGGGCTGGTGGTGCCGCCGCTGAAAGGCCGGGTGCCGCCGGACGCGGCCCTGATGTATCCGGGGACGGCGTTCCTGGTCGAGGGCATCGGCGTTTCCGCCATGACCGCGGCGGGCTATGCCGAAGCCGAGGGGCGCCTGTCCGATTGCGCGCGGGCCCTGGCGGAACGCGGGGCGCAGGGCGTTCTGCTGTTCGGCACCTCGCTCAGCTTCTTTCGCGGGCCTGCGTTCAATGCCGGCCTGGAAGCGCGGATGGCGGCGGCCTCGGGGCTGCCGTCGATGACCCTGACCTCGGCGCTGTGCCGGGCGTTGCGCGGCTTGGGCGCGCGGCGGCTGGCGGTGGCGACGGCCTATGACGACGCGGTGAACGCGATGTTCGCTGCGTATTTCGAGGGTGAGGGGTTCGGGATCGGCGCCATCGAGGGGCTGGCGCTGACCAGCCTGTCCGATGCCGAGACCGCCTCGGAAGACGCGGTCGCCACGCTGTCGCGCCGCGTCGTCGCGGCGACGCCGGGGGCCGAGGCGCTGGTGATCTCCTGCGCCGGGTTGACCACGGCAGGCGTCGCGCCCCGGCTGGAGGCGGAGCTGGGCCTGCCGGTGGTGTCGAGCGCCATGGCCGGGGCCTGGGCGGCGCAGGGGCTGGCCGGGGGCGTGGCGGCGGTGAAGGGCTTCGGGCAGGTCTACGAAAGGGAGTTCACGCGATGATCGGGATGCTGGGGCTTGGCAGCATGGGCGGCGCGATGGCGCGGCGGATGCTGGCGCAGGGGCTGGAGGTCGTGGGCTACGATCCCGGCGCGGCGGCCTGCGCGCGGCTGGCCGAGGCCGGGGGCGTGGTGGCGGCGGGCGCGCAGGAGGTGGCCGACCGGGCGGACATCGTTCTGGCCTGCCTGCCCTCGAAGGCCGCGAGCCTGGACTGCGCCGAGGCGGCCTTGCAGGGCACGGCGCTGGAGCTTTACGTCGAGATGTCCACGCTTGGCCGCGCGCCGTTGCTGGCGCTCGACGAAATGTTCCGCGCCGCGGGCAAGGGCTTCGTCGATTGCCCGATCAGCGGCGGCCCGAAGGCGGCAGATATCGGCGGGCTGACGGCGATCGTCTCGGGTCGGCCCGAGGAAATCGCGCGCCTGGAGACGGTTTTCGCCGCGCTGATGGGCAATCGCTTTGTCGTCGGCGACACGCCGGGCATGGCGCAGGTCTGCAAGCTGGTGAACAACATCTTGTCGGTGACGGCAATGGTCACGACCTGCGAGGCGATCAGCATGGGCGTCAAGGCGGGGCTGGACGCGAAGACGATGATCGACGTGATCAACGTCAGCACCGGACGCAATTCGGCGACCCTCGACAAGTTTCCCAAGGCGATCCTGCCGCGCACCTTCGACTACGGCGGACCGCTGTCGGTGGGTGAGAAGGACGTGGAGCTTTACCTCGAGCTGGCCCGCGATACCGGCATGCCCGCCTTCATCGGCGCGAACGTGGCGAACCTGTTCCATCATCTGACCGCGCAGCTGGGCGAGACGGTGGATTACGCGCGGATCATCACGGTCTGGGAGGCGTGGGGCGGGATCACGGTGGGTGGGGAGAAATAGCGACCGCTGCGCCAGGGTCTGGCCAAATGGGGGCGCTGCCCCCGCCGCCCGTGCCGGGCGACTCCCCCGGAGATATTTGGAAAGA
>JAGRMS010000316.1 GCA_020441135.1 Pseudooceanicola sp. | reverse complement strand
ATGTTCAGCATTTCGCGGCCCACATTGCCTGTGGCGCCCGCAACAACGACGCGGTAACCCATTTTCTTCTCCAAAGACGGCCGGTGCGATCCGGCGCGGGTTCCTTATCGGCAAAGCCCGCGCGGGGAAAGCGATTTAATCCAGGCTGTCCTTCGAGAAGAGGTAGATCAGCGTGCCCGCCAGCAGGGCAAGGCCGAAGAAGGTGAAGATGGCGGTGTAGGGAGCGGTGGGCAGGGCCGGGTCGGCCCAGGCTGCGTGCATCCGGCCCGAGGCGAACTGCATCAGCCCGACGCCGCCGATCCCGAACAGGTTCATCAGCGTCACCCCCCGCCCGACCAGATGCGGCGGCACGAAGGCGCGGCCGTGGGCGATCATCGGGGCGAAGGTGCCGCCCATGAAGCCCGCGACGGCGATGATGGCGATGGAGAGCGTGACCGAGGTGTCGATCAGCGCCACCAGCGCCAGCATTGCCAGCGCGCCGCCGAGGTTGCCCGCGAAGATCACCCACTTGCGCGTCTTGAAGATGCGGTCGAGCGGGCCGAAGCACAGCGTGCCTGCGATCATCGCGCAGCCCATGATCAGCGTCGCCGTGCCGATCTGCCCGGTGTCCTGTCCGAAGACGTCGCGCAGGTAGGGGCCGATCCAGAGGCCCCGCACCGCCCCCGAGGGCGCGTAGCAGACGAACATCATCGGCAGGATCGTCCACATCACCGGCAGCTTCAGCAGTGTCCAGACCGACCCGCCGCCGCCCGCCTCGTGCCGGGCCGGGTCGCGGACGGTGACGAGGATGCCAAGCGCGACCAGCGCCGAGGCCCCCGACAGCACCCAGAGCGCCCCGCGCCAGCCGATCGACTCCACCGCCAGTGCGGTCGGGTAGGAGGCGACGAGGTTGCCCACCGATCCCATCCCCAGCATCAGCGCCGCCAGCGTGGCGAAGCGGGCAGGCGGATATTCGCGTGCGAATATGTAGTACGAGGCCATCAGCACCGGCGAACAGCCGATCCCGATCAGGAACATGGCGATGCTGATGTGCGCCGGCGCGCTGGCCAGCGCGAAGACCGCCGCGCCGCCGCCGCCGCCCAGCAGCAGCAGGGACGCCGCCGTGCGCCGTGGCCCGACCCGGTCGAGCAGCCAGCCGACCGGCAGCTGCATCAGCGCGAACGACAGGAACCAGAAGCCCGAGGCGTCGGCCAGCTGTTCCGGCCCCGCGCCGAGGTCACGCTCCAGGACCGCCGTCAGGACGGCGAGAAAGGCGCGAAAGAACTGGCTGAGCACATAGGCCAGACAGAGTAGTACAAGTCCGGCCTGCATGGTCGAAATCCTCCCCGGACGCTTGGGTGGCACGGGGCGCGTGGCGGTGCAAGCCCCGTTCCCACCGCCCGCGTGGCGGTGCTATCAAGGCGTATGGATTTCTACGACACCCTGCCAAGGCGCGCGACCTTCGAGGCGATGGCCGATCCGGCCAGCTACACGGCCCTGCCCGATGACTGGGTCGTGGGCTGCGCCGATATCGTCGGCTCGACGAAAGAGATCGCGGCGGGGCGCTACAAGACGGTGAACATGGTCGGCGCGGCGGTGATCTCGGCGCAGATCAATGCGGCGGGGGGGCGGGCCTTTCCTTACGTCTTCGGCGGCGACGGGGCGGCTTTCGCCTGCGCGCCCGACCAGGCCGAGATGGCCGCCGCGCAACTGACCGCCGTGCAGGCCTGGGCGCGGGCCGAGTTCGGCATCGCCCTGCGCACGGCGATGGCGACCATGGCCCAGGTCCGCGCGGCGGGCCGCGACGTGTCGGTTGCGCGCTACCAGGCCTCGCCCGACGTGGATTACGCGATGTTCGCGGGCGGCGGGCTGGCCTGGGTCGAGGCGCAGATGAAGGCCGGGGCCTTCGTGCTGCCGGAGACGCCGGAGGCGCGGCCCGACCTGACCGGCCTGTCTTGCCGCTGGTCGCACATCCGCGCGCAGCACGGCATCATCCTGTCGCTGGTGATCGAACCGGCGGGCCGCCTGCCCGGCGCGGCCTTTGCCCGCCTCGCGGCAGAGGTGCTGGACATCGCGCGCGGGCTGGAGCGCAACGGCCACCCGATCCCGATCGAGGGCGCCTCGGTCCGCTGGCCGCCGGCGGGGGTTTCGCTGGAGGCGCGGGCGTCGCACGGCGAAAGCCCGGTGGGCAGGCGGCGGCTGTGGCTGTACCTCGAGACGCTCTTCGCCTGGGCCGTGCTGCGTTTCAACATCCCCGTGGGCGGTTTCCGCCCGCAGCACTACAAGCGGGCCGTCGGGCGCAACGCCGACTACCGCAAGTTCGACGACGGGCTGAAGATGACGCTCGACTGCGACGCCGCGACCGTCGCCCGCCTGCGCGCCCTGCTGGACCGGGCCGAGGCCGAGGGCGTGATCCGCTACGGGCTGCACGAGCAGGACGAGGCGATGATGACCTGTTTCGTCCCGTCCACCATGACCGACGACCACGTCCACTTCATCGACGGCGCGTCGGGCGGCTATGCGCTTGCCGCCGCGCGGATCAAGGCCGTGGCCCATTAGGCTGGCCTTAACCCGGGCGGGGTCATACCGGGTCAGCCGCCGATTCTGGTCGAGGAACCTTGCATGGAAGAGCTGCATTTCAACTGTCCGGCCTATCTTGCGCAACGCTTCTGGCTGATGTGTACCGAACGCCGCGACACCCCGGGGGCCATTCTGCGGGAGTTCATGCTGAACGAGATTTCGAAGACCGATGCCGGGTTCGAATTCGACCTCAAGAGCGTCACGGGCTTCGACGCCTGGTCGATCCGCGAAGGCAAGCAGGCGACGCGCAAGTGACGCCGCGGCGGCGATTGCCCGTCCGCATCCGGTCGGCATGGAACCCGGGCCGGGACGCTCGACACGACGATGCCCGACGCCGAGGCCGCGCCAGGGCCAGGGCCAGCAAAAGCGAGGTCAGCGCGTCAGCCGAGGTCCGGACTGACAAGGGAACGGGCCTGGGAGCCCTGCTTGGGCCATCGCGGTCCGTCGACGGATTTCAGACCGGCCGGAACGCACCGCTGGCCCCGTCGTAATAGGACAGCCCGCCCTCGGCCACGTCGGTCCAGAGCCCGTGCAGGGTCAGCGATTCACCTTCCACGGCCTCCTTGACGAAGGGAAAGCTCATCAGGTTTTCCAGCGAGGTGATAACCGCGTGCTGTTCCAGCGCGCGGGTCTGTTCGGGCACGTCGGCGATGTCCTTCACCAGGTCGAACTTCGGCTTCAGGATGTCCATCCAGCGGCCGACAAAGCTCTCCTTCACCTCGAGCTGCGGCGCGTGGCCCTTGCACATGTCGAGGCATCCCTGCACCCCGCCGCATTGCGAGTGACCAAGCACGATCAGGTGAACGACCTTCAGCACCGTCACCGCATATTCCACCGCCGCCGAGGTGCCGTGCTGCCGTCCGTCGGTCTCGTAGGGCGGGACCAGGTTGGCGATGTTGCGGTGGATGAAGAACTCGCCCTGGTCGGCGCCGAAGATCGAGGTCACATGCACCCGGCTGTCGCAGCAGGAGATCACCATCGCGCGGGGGTGCTGGCCGACCGACATCAGGCGGCGGAACCAGGCCTGGTTCTCCTTGTAGGTGGTGGCCTTCCAGCCGTGATAGCGTTGCACCAGGTAGTGCGGCAGGGGGTGGGCGTGGTTCACGACTGCTCTCCTTCGGCCGGGTGGTGGCCCGGCAGATAGCGGGGATTCTTACCGAATTTAAGGGATTAAAGCACTGTCGCTCAATCTTTTGCAAACGCCGCGGGTCCATGGTGGTGAAAGCCGTGGGGGCGAGAACGACATCGGGGTGCGTGTGGTGGCCGAAGTGCTGGATCTTGTGCAATGGGAATCTGTCCGGCTCGATCCCGACCGGCTGCATACCCTGTATATCCAACTGGGCGAGTCCGGGGCCGAGGATGTCGTCTGCCGCGCGATCGAGGAGCTGGCGGTGCGGCTGACCCATTGCGAGCGGCTGTGGCGGGAACAGTCGCCGGCCGGCCTGCGCAAGAGCGCGCGTTCGCTGATCGCGATTGCCGACCAGATCGGCATGACCACGCTGGCGCGGGTGGCGCGCGACGTGACCACGGCCATCGACACGGGGGACGAGATCGCCACCGGCGCGACCCTGTTCCGCCTGATCCGGATCGGCGAGCGGTCGCTGACGGCGGTCTGGGACATGCAGGACATTTCCGTCTGAGCCCTTGCGGCCCGCGATCCCTCGGCTAGGCTGCGTGGCGAGTTCACCGCGAAAGTCTGCCCCATGCCCTATGAATTTGCCGCCCCCGACGCGGATGCCCTGCCGCTGCACGTGATCGAAAGCGACGCGCTGGAGGGCTGGCTGGGGTCGCAACCGGCCGATGTGGCCGACTGGGTGCGGCTGAACGGTTTCAAGGGCCGGATCGGGCAGGCGCTGCTGGTGCCGGGGGCGGAGGGCGCGATGGCGCTGGCCGGCTACGGCTCGGCCAGCCAGCGCGCGCGCGGCCACTACGCGCTGGCGGCGGCGGTCGGCAAGCTGCCCGAAGGCACCTATGCGCTGGCCTCGGGGCTGGAGGGGCCGGAGCGCGAGACGGAAGCCCTGGGCTGGCTGCTTTGCGAGTACCGCTTCGACCGCTACCACGGAAAAGGAGCGAGAAAGGTCGCGCTCGTGGTCCCCGAGGGCATCGACGCCAAACGGGTCGAGACCGTCGCAAGGGCCGAGGCGATGGTGCGCGACCTGGTGAACACGCCGACCTCGGACATGGGGCCGGACCAGCTGGAAGCGGCGGCGCGCCAGCTGGCGGAGGCGCATGGCGCGGCGTTTTCCTGCGTTGTGGGCGACGACCTGCTGGAGCAGAACTTTCCGATGATCCACGCCGTCGGCCGCGCCTCGACCAGCGCGCCGCGGCTGATCGAGTTCCACTGGGGCGGCGAGGGCCCGGCGCTGACGCTGGTTGGCAAGGGGGTCTGCTTCGACACCGGCGGGCTGGACATCAAGCCCGCCTCGTCGATGAAGCTGATGAAGAAGGACATGG
>JAGRMS010000031.1 GCA_020441135.1 Pseudooceanicola sp. | reverse complement strand
CGGCTCCACCAACGCCGTCGTCCACCTGCTGGCCATCGCGGGGCGCGTCGAAGTGGACCTGACGCTGGACGACTGGGACCGCCGCGGGCGCGACGTGGCGACCATCGTGAACCTGATGCCCTCGGGCAAATACCTGATGGAAGAGTTCTTCTATGCCGGTGGCCTGCCAGTCGTGCTGAAACGCCTTGGCGAGGGCGGCCAGTTGCACAAGGACGCCCTGACCGTCAGCGGCGCGACGATCTGGGACGAGGTCAAGGACGTCACCAACCACAACCCCGAGGTGATCCTGCCGCTCGACCAGGCGCTGACCCGGCAGGGCGGCATCGCCGTGCTGCGCGGCAATCTCGCGCCGAAGGGGGCGGTGCTGAAGCCCTCCGCCGCCTCACCGCACCTTCTGGTGCATCGCGGCCGAGCAGTCGTGTTCGAGGATATCGACGACTACAAGGCGCAGATCGACGACGAGGCGCTGGAGATCGACGAGACCTGCGTGATGGTGCTCAAGAACTGCGGCCCCAAGGGTTATCCCGGCATGGCCGAGGTCGGCAACATGGGCCTGCCGCCGAAGGTCTTGCGCAAGGGGATCACCGACATGGTCCGCATCTCGGACGCGCGGATGTCGGGCACCGCCTATGGCACCGTCATCCTGCACACCGCGCCCGAGGCGGCGGCGGGCGGGCCACTGGCGGTGGTTCGCACGGGCGACATGATCGAGGTGGACGTGCCGAACCGCCGCCTGCACCTCGACATATCCGAAGCCGAACTGGCGGAGCGGATGGCGGCGTGGAAGCCAGGGCACGAGGTTGCCGAAGCGGGCTATGCTTGGCTGCACCAGACTCACGTCGAGGGCGCGGATACCGGGGCCGACCTCGACTTTCTCAAGGGCTGCCGGGGCGCGGGCGTCGGGAAGGAATCGCATTGATCCGCATCGCGCTCGTCGGCATCGGCAAGATCGCGGTGGACCAGCACGTCCCCGCGATCTTGGCCTCGTCTGACTGGGATCTCGCCGCGACCGTCTCGCGCCACGGCTTTGTCGAGGGCATTCCTGCACATGACGACCTTGGCCGACTGCTGGCCGGGCGCCCCGACATCCGCGTCGTCTCGCTCTGCCTGCCGCCGGTGCCGCGCTTTGCCGCCGCCGCCGCCGCGCTGAACGCGGGGCGGCACGTCATGCTGGAGAAGCCGCCGGGAGCGACTCTCTCGGAATGCCACGCGCTGGAGGCGCTCGCCCGTCGGCACCGCGTCGCGCTCTACGCCACCTGGCACTCACGCGAGGCAGCGGGCGTCGCGGCGGCGCGGGACTGGCTGTCGGACCGGACGCTGCGCCGCCTGCATGTCACCTGGAAGGAGGACGTGCGCCGCTGGCACCCCGGGCAGGACTGGATTCGCCAGCCCGGCGGGCTTGGCGTCTTCGATCCGGGCATCAACGCGCTGTCCATCGTGACGTCGATCCTGCCCGAGCCGATCCACGTGACCCGCGCCGAACTGGAGGTGCCCGCGAACTGGCAGACGCCGATTGCGGCCCGGCTGGACTTTCACCATCCCGGCGGGGCCGAGGTGCGCGCCGATCTCGACTTCCGCTCGCGGGCCGATGTCTGGACCATCGAGGCCGAAACGGATGCGGGAACCATGGTGCTGAGCGAGGGCGGCGCACGGCTGACCGTGGACGGGGTGGAGCAGGCCCACGGGCCGAACCGCGAATACCCGCGCCTCTATGCCAACATGACGCGCCTGGTGGCGGAGGGCGGCATCGACATGGACCTCGCCCCGATGCGGCATGTCGCGGACGCGCTGGCGCTTGGCGCGCGCCACCCGGTGGCGGCGTTCGACATCTGATCGCGTCTCAGCGGATCAGCTGCGGCCGGATGCGCAGGCGCGGACGACGGGCGGCGGGAAGGTGGCGGTTCAGGCGGCGGTTGATCAAGCCGAACAACCCGACGATCACAAGAGTCACCAAGATGAAATAGAGGGCCAAGATCGGGTAGGGAATGAAGGGGTTGTAGGTCTTGTCCGCGAAGTAATTCGCGTAATAGAGCGCGTCGCCCCGCTGCTGCCAGGCCGGGAAGGCCGAGAAGAAGACCAGCGTGGTGGCGTGGAACAGGAAGATCGCCTCGTTGGTATAGGCAGGCCAGGCGAGGCGCAGCATGGTCGGCCAGACGATCCGCCGGAAGCGCGGCCAGCCCGACATGCCATAGGCATCCGCCGCCTCGACATCGCCTTTCGGGATCGCGCGCAGGGCGCCGTAGAAGATCTCACCCGAATAGGCCGAGGTGTTCAGGAACAGCACGATCAGCGCGCCAAGCCAGGCGGCGGTGAAGGCGTCGAAGGCCGGATACTGGCCCTTGAGGCCGAGGAAGAAGAAGTAGGCGAAGAAGAACTGGATGAACAGCGGCGAGCCGCGGAAGACGAAAATGAACCACTCGGCGGGCTTGCGCGTCCAGGGGTTGGGCGAGCCCTTGGCGACGGCGAGCGCCGTGGCCAGGAAAAAGCCGGTGATCAGGGCGAGGACGGCGAAGTAGACGTTCCAAATCATGCCAGAGCCGATCAGGACGAAATGTTCGCAGAGGGTGATGTCCGACTTCGGCAGTAGCCGCTCACCGATACCGACCGAGCGCAGGGCATAGGCCTGAAAGGTCTCAAGACAGGTCATCGACGGTGCCTCCAAAGGAGGCGACGGGTGCGCGAAAGCGGGTGCGCAGCACCTGCGTGCGCACAGGGCACGGTCTCGCGGGCCCCCTCCCCTCTCCCCTCCCCCCGAGGGGGAGGGGAAGCGCGCCATTCCACGCGGTTCGCGTGAGGCTGCCGAACCTCCCCTCCCCCTCGGGGCGAGGGGATGGGGGTGGGGGTTCCAACGCAGCCCCTCACGCCGCCGCCCGCCGCATCGCTTCGCCACCCGTGGTCGCCTGCCCGTGGGTCAGCCGCCGCATGAGCCGTTCAAGGGCCACCTCCGATACGCGGGTAAAGGCGAGATAGAACACCAGCAGGAACAGGAAATACCACATCCGCCAGTCGCCATGCGGATAGTCGGTGAACTGCGCCGTCTTGGTGCCGCCGAGCGAGCGCGCCCAATAGACGATGTCGTCGATCCCCAGCAGGAACAGCAACGGGGTCGCCTTGATCAGCACCATCCAGAGGTTCGACAGACCTGGCAGCGCATAGACCCACATCTGCGGCACCAGCACGCGCCAGAAGGTCTGGCGCTGCGTCATGCCATAGGCCTCGGCCGTCTCAAGCTGCGCATGGGGCACTGCGCGCATGCCGCCATAGAGCACGTTGGCCGCAAAGGCACCAAAGACAATGGCAAAGGTGACGACGGCCAGGAAGAAGCCATAGGTCTCGTGCACCCATTCCGGGCTGGTGCCCAGCGGCAGCTTGGCTTGCGGGCAGACGAGGAAGTCGTTGCCCTGCCGCACTTCGGCGGGCCAGTCTGGGCAGAGGATCTTGTGGCGCGTCCACTCGAACGCCTGGTCCAGCGCGATCACGAAGAACAGGAAGAAGGCGATGTCCGGCACCCCGCGCACGATGGCGATATAGCCCTTGCCGAACCAGGCCAGCGGCGGGAAATGCGACCGAGCGGCCATCGCGCCGAGAAAGCCGAAACCCAGCGCTACCGGCGCGGTGACGGCAAGCAGCGCCAGCACCTTGAGGAAGGCGAGATAGAACGACATGTGTACGCCCGTCGTCAGGTAGCAGCTGAGCCATGCCAGCTGCCCGAGCGTGTCGTGGTCGACGCAGTAGGTGAACATCCGCCTGTCGGCCGGAAAATGGGGCCGGCCGGAGCCGACCCCGTGCGGATCAGTAGGTGACGGTTTCTTCGCCGAACCACTTCTTCAGAAGCGTGTTCAGCGAGCCGTCGGCCTTCATCTCGGTGATGGCCTTGTCGAACTTGCCGAGCAGTTCGCCGTCGCTCTGGCGCAGGCCCATGCCGACACCACCGCCCAGCGGCACGCGCTCGCCCACGAACATCAGCGACCCGCCGCTCTCGGCCACGATCGGCGCGAGATAGTCGTAGTCGGCGAAGACCGCGTCAGCCTCGCCATTCCGCACGGCGGCGATGGTTTCTTCGGGAGTCGCAAACTCCACCAGCGTCGCGCCGCTTTCGGCGATGAAACCGGCCTGGATCGTTGCAGTCTGGGCCGAGACGATTCCACCCTTGAGGTCAACCCCTTCGGAAGCCGCAACATAGGCGGATTCGGTCGGCGGGTAGTAATCCTGCGTGAACGAGATCACCTTCTTACGCTCGTCGGTGATGCTCATGCCGGCGATGATGGTGTCATAGTTGCCGCTGACGAGGTTCGGGATGATCGAATCCCAGTCGTTCTTGACCCATTCGCAGGTCAGCCCGGCGCGCTTGCACAGCTCGTCGCCGAATTCGCGCTCGAATCCGTCGATCTCGCCCTTGTCGTTGACGAAGTTGTACGGAGGATAGGCGCCCTCGGTGCCCATGCGCACGGTCTTGTCCTGCGCGACGGCCATGCCGGCCGCCAGCACAAGGGCGGCGGCGCTGAGGATCAGTTTCTTCATCAGGTTACTCCCTTTTGGTTTTTTTGTGTCGTTCAAGCGGGTTGGGTTGCAGACAGGAAGCCACGCAGGCGTTCCGACCTGGGGGCGCCGAACACCGCTTCGGGCGGCCCCTGTTCCTCGATCAGGCCCTGGTGCAGGAAGACCACGTGGTCCGATACATCGGCGGCCAGTTTCATGTCGTGGGTGACGATCAGCATGGTGCGCCCCTCGCCCGCCAGGTCCTTGATGACCTTGATAACCTCCTGCTCCAGCTCGGGATCGAGCGCGCTGGTCGGTTCGTCGAACAGAAGCGCCTGCGGCTCCATGCAGAGCGCCCGCGCGATAGCCGCGCGTTGTTGCTGGCCGCCCGAAAGCTGGGCGGGCCAGGCGTCGCACTTGTCGCCGATGCCGACCTTGGCGAGATAGCCGCGCGCGGCCTTCTCGACCTCGGACCGGGGGCGGCCCAGCACGGTCAGCGGCGCCTCCATCACGTTCTGGAGGATCGTCATGTGGGACCAGAGATTGAACTGCTGGAACA
>JAGRMS010000315.1 GCA_020441135.1 Pseudooceanicola sp. | reverse complement strand
ATCAGCCCGAACCAGACCGGATCGAAGCCGTAGCTTTTCGCGATCGGCATGAACAGCGGGATCGTTATCAGCATCATCGAGACCTGGTCCATGAACATGCCCAGGATCAGGATCACCAGCACCATCATCGCAAGGATGCCATAGGGCCCGAAGTCGAAGCCGGTGATCATCGTGATGAACCCGTTCGACGCGCCCGAGAAGGCGAAGATCTGGCTGAAGGTGGTCGAGGCGGTGATGATCAGGAAGGTCATCCCCGTCACCTTCATCGCGTCGTCCAGCGACTGCCAGATGACCTTCAGGCTGAATCGCCCGTAGACCACCAGCAGCGCCAGCACGCCCATGCACCCCAGCGCCGCGCTCTCCGTCGGCGTGGCGATGCCCATGATGATGGTTCCGACCACGCAGAAGATCAGGAAGCTCATTGGCAGGATGTTGGCGGCAATCGCTTTGAATTTCGCCAGCCCCGAGGTCTTGGGCACGTCGTATTGCGGCGCGGCTTCGGGATCGAAGGCCGCCTGGCACCAGATCAGCAGGCAATACATGCCGACCAGCACGAACCCCGGCACCACGCCCGCGATCAGCAGCGCGCCGACGTCGATCTCGGCCAGGCTGCCCAGCAGCACGCCCAGCGTCGAGGGCGGAATGATGACGGCAAGGCTGCCCGCGCCCAGGATCGGGCCATAGGCCATGTGCGGCTTGTATCCGCGCTTCAGCATCTCGGGCGCCATGAGGCTGCCCATCATGCCGGTATTGGCCAGCGACGATCCCGACAGCGCGGCAAAGATCGCCCCCGCGCCCAGCGTCACATAGCTCAGCCGCGCCCGCACCCGCCCGATGGCAAGGTCCAGCGCGTGGATCACGTTGTCGCCAAGCCCCGAGCGGAAGAACAGGCTGCCCATCACCAGGAACATCGGCAGCGGGGCCAGCGCATAGGTCGTCACCGCATCGGCGAGGTTGGCGACCATCTGCGTCACGCCGCGCGCGCCGCCGAAGTAGAGAAAGACGCCCATGATGTTGGTGGCGAAGAAGGCGAAGGCGACCGGCAGGCCAAGGCCCATCAGCACCAGCACCGAGGAAATCAGGGTCGCGAAGGCATAGAACCAGTCCATCGCTCAGTGCCCCCCGACTTCCATCAGGTCGCGGTCGTAGAAATCGTCGTGGCCCAGCAGGTAGCGCAGCCACTCCACCGCCGACAGGGCGAAGGCCAGCACCATCGGCGAATAGACCACCCATTTCGGGATGTCGAAGGTCCGCATCTCGTAGGTGCCGCGCTGGATGGCGACGATCAGCGAATTGAGCGCGACCCAGCCGAGGTAGAGGCACAGCCCGATGCAGGCAAGGTAGACGACCTTCTCCAGCAGCGCCCGCACCTGGCGCGGCAAGGCCACCCGCAGGAAGTCGACGAAGACGTGGCCCTTGCGGCGTACCAGCCAGGGCATCGACAGGAAGGTGATGTAAAGCAGCACGAATTCCGAACTGTTGACGACCCAGGCCAGCGGCCTCTGCCCGAGGTTGCGGAAGGCCACGTCGGCAACGACGATGACGATCAGCCCTCCGATCAGCAGGCGGGCGAGGACGGCCAGGGCCCAGCAGAGCCGGCCCGAAAGCGTGAACAGCGTTGTCATGAGAGACCCTTCGGTCAGGTCGGGAAGGGGATGGGCGGCGGGAAGACCCCGCCGCCCGCCGGCTTACTTGAACAGCTCGCGCAGCTTCGGCACGTCGGTCGGGTCGCGGGCTTCCATCCGCTCCCACGAAGCCGCGGCGGCGGCCGCCAGGAACTTGTCCTTGCCCGCGCCGGTCATCTCGACGACCTTCATGCCGCCGTCCACCATCTCCTGCTTCAGCTTCTCGGCCAGGGCGGCGGTCTCGTCATAGGACTTCTGCTCGAACTCCATCGCCGTCTCGGTCACGATCTTCTGCGCCTCGGGCGACAGCGCGTTGTAGGCGTCGAGGTTCATCGTGATCAGCACGTCCATGCGGAAATAGCTGGGATCGACGCGGTATTTGGTGAACTTGTCCCAGCCGAAGGCGTGATAGCCCAGCGCCGGATAGGCGTTCGAGTTGATCACGCCGCGCTCCAGCGAGGTATAGACCTCGGGCGCGGGCTGGATCACCAGCGTGGCGCCGAGGTTCTCGAAGAACTGCTTGTAAAGCGGCGAGGCGCGGATCAGCAGCGGGGTGAAGTCCAGCATGCCGTCTTCGGTCAGCTTGGGCTCGTCCACCGTCCAGATGTGAAAACCCGCCGAGGCGTTCAGCAGGGCCAGCAGCTTGGCATTGCCCTTGCGGGCATAGATGCCGTCCAGCAGCTCCCAACCGCCATTGGCGCGCAGCTCGGACGGGGGCAGGGTCGAGGCCGCGAAGGCTTCGCCCTCGGGCACGATTTCCAGGTAGAGACCGGCCGGCGTGTGCAGCATGTCGATCAGTCCCGACTGCTGCGCGGCGCCCAGTTGCGGGTTCGGGATGACCTCGGGTCCGCCCTTCACGTCGATGCGCACCACGCCCTTGCCGCGTTCGTTCACAGCATCGACGAAGCGCAGGAACTCTTTCGAGAAGTCGGTGGAGGCAGGGGTAAAGTGGACGGCGTTGATGACGTCCTCGGCGGATGCGGCCTGGCCAGAGACCGCGACGAGCGCGGCAAGTGCCGCGGAACGCAGGAATTTCATGTTTCACTCCATGTTGGCGTTTTCCGCCCCCTTGCGGTGGCGGTCCGTGTCGGCCGGTTGCCCCGGCGCTCTTTCACTCGATCTCTGTATACAGTATGCAAACCCTCCCGGTCAAAACCTGTTTCACGCGGGCTGCCTGCGCAAGCCCTGCTTTTCTGCGCGCATGTCGTATCCGCGGGCATCTTTCGCCGGATCGGGCGAAAATGTGGTCCAAGAGGCACGGCGCAGCTTCTGGGTCGAGGTGACGGGCAGCGAATCGCGGAACAGGATCACGCCCGGCACCTTGAAATAGGCGAGCTTCGCGGCGGCATGGTCAAACAGCGCCCGCGCCAGCGCGGCCTCGTCCTGGCCCTCCGCCGGGACGATCACCGCCAGCACCTCTTCCTCGCGCACCGGGTCGGGCAGGGCGACGACCGCCACCTGTGCGACGCCCGGATAGGCGTTCAGCACGCCCTCGACCTCCAGCGCCGCGATGTTCTCGCCCGACCGACGGATCACGTTGCGCCGCCGGTCGACGAAGTGCAGCGCGCCGTCCGGGCCGCGCCGCATCACGTCGCCGGTGTGGAACCAGCCGCCGTCCCAGGCGGCGTCGGTGTTGGCCGGGTCTTTCAGGTAGCCCGAAAACATGGCGCGGCGCGGATCGTCCCCCGCCGCGCGCACCAGCAACTCGCCCATCCCTTCGCCGGGGATCGCCGCGCCGGTCTCGTCCACCAGCAGCGTCTCCATCGCCGGGCCGGGCCGGTCGGGACGGCCAAGGCAACGCGTGCCGACATGGCGCGGCGCGATGGCCGAGGACAGCAGGCAGGCGCCCCCTGTCTCGGTCATCGCCCAGCCTTCCAGCAGCGGCACGCCGAACCGCGCCTCGAAATTCGCGTGGTGATCCGGGTGAACGCCGCCGCCAAACCCGAAGCGCAACCCGTGGGCCTTGTCGTGCGGGCCTTCCGGCAGACCCATCAGCATCGCGGGCATCACGCCCAGGTAGTGGAAACAGGTCGCCCCCGTTTCCACCGCCGTCGCCCACCACTGGCGCGGGTGGAAACGGTCCACGATCACCTGCGCGCCGCCGCAGGCGAGCATCGCGATGAAACTGTTGCCCATGGCGTTGACGTGGAAGCAGGGCAGGGGGGTCAGCAAGCGCTCCAGCCCGTTCCTCAGCGCGATGGGTTCGGGTTGAGCGGTGTACCACGCGCCCCAGGCCATGAAATAGGCGTTCGACAGCACGCAGCCCTTCGGCTTGCCCGTCGTCCCCGAGGTATAGATCAGCGCGCATTCGTCCGCGATGGCCTCTCCCGGCGCGGGCGCATCGGGCGGCGCATCGGTGTCGGCGATCGCCGGCACCCCGTGCCCCGACACCTGTTCCAGCCGCGACGGCAGCGCCACCACCAGCGCGGAGCCGGAGTGCCCCAGCAGCCAGCCGATCTCGTCCGGTGCGGCATCCGGGTTCAGTGGAACCACGCCCACGCCCAGCCCGTTCAACGCCAGCCAGTGAAGGAAATGCTGCGGGCGGTTTTCCAGCAGCAGCGCCACCCGGTGGCCCTTGCCATACCCCGCCCCCGCGTAGGCCGCGCGCAGGCGTTCCACCTCGGCCTGCACTTCGGCGTAGGTCCAGACCGTGCGCCCGGTCTCCCACAGCTCGGCCACCGCTTCCGGAAGGATGAACAGCGGATGATCCGCATAGCCCGCCGCCTGGACGGCCAGAAGTTCCGAAGGAGTCATGCGTTGTCCTCGACCATTGCCAGCACCCGCAGCGGGCTGCCCGATCCCTCGTGAACCTTCAGCGGCGCGGTCATCAGCACCGCGCCCACCGGGGGCAGCAGGTGCAGGTTCGTCAGGCATTGCAGCCCGTACCGCCCCGCCCCGTGCAGGAAGTGGTGCGCCGGAAACGGCGGGTCGAAGTGCCCGCCCTGACCGGCATCCGTCCCGATCGTCTCGGTCCCGAAGCCCAGGATGCCGCGCTCTTCCACCAGCCAGCGGATGCACCCGGCATCCGGCCCCGGCGTATGTGCCCCGTCGTCGCGCAGGTTGGCGTAATCCGCGCCGGTCCGCTTCGACCAGTCCGACCGCATCAGAACCCATGCGCCGTCTGGGACAAGCCCGTGCTCTGCCTCCCAGGCCTCGACCATCTCCCGTGTCAGCAGGAAGTCGTCATCCGCCGCCGAGCCTGCCGAACAGTCGATCACGCAGGCCGGGGCCACCATGTGCCCCACCGGAAGCGTGTCCACCGTGCCAAGCGGCCGGTCCCGCCCGGTGAACCAATGCGCGGGGGCGTCGAAATGCGTCCCCGTATGCTCGCCGAAGCTGAGGTTGTTCCAGTACCACGCCGGCCCCGCCGCGTCATAGCGCGAGATCCGTTCGATCCGCACCGGGGCCGATGGGCCAAATTCGGGCGGCAGCACGATGGTCGGAAAGTCCTCGGACAGCGTCTGCGTCAGGTCCACGACCCGCACGCCGCCCGACCCGAGGGCCTGGACCAGAGCCTTCAGCACGCTCATCCCGTCAGCCCTCCCTGCGCCAGTTCCCGCTCGACGGCCTTGGGGTTCTCCTCCAGCCGCGCCAGCAAATCCTTCGCCACGTCACCCACGGCGACTTCTTCCAACCCGTTCGTCAGCGCCTTCAGGATCGCATCCGCCAGCGCCCGCGCCGTCACCTTGGGCGGGTCGACCGTCTGGAACCAACCGTCCTCGGTCGGCCCGGTCAGCACCGTCACCAGCCGCACGCCCCCCGCCGCCAGGTCGGCCCGCAGCGCGTGCGACAGGGCCAGCGCCGCCGCATGGGCCGCGGCATAGCCCGCCCAGCCCGGCGGATGCGCCCTGGCGAAGACCGACAGCACGTTGACCCAGGCGACCCCGCCCTTGTCCCCGTCCGCCCCGCGTCCCGCCAGCGCCGGGCCGAACGCCCTTGCCAGCCGCAGCAGCCCCATCTGCACCGTTTCCGCCATCGCCCGCGCCTCGACCTGCGCCACCGGCCCCAGCAGCCCGCCGGGGCGCGGCAGGTCGGCGGTGTTCACCACGATCTCGACCCGTCCCGCCATATCCGTCGCCGCGTCCGCCACCGAGCGGTCCGAGATCACGTCCAGCGGCACGATCCGCACCCCCGGCACAGCCTGCAGCGCCGCACGCCCCGGAAACGGCTTCCACGCCTCCGGCAGCCCGCAGTGGATCGTCACCGCGCCCGCCTTCGCCAGCCCCTGCGCCAGCGGCAGCGCGCAGACATGCCGCGCGTCGGTGATCAACACCCGCCGGTCGCGCGGATCGGCCACCATCGCCTGCCATTGCGGATCGCTCATCTCGCCTCCTTCCGGCCCCGCGTTCAGCACCGCCTGCCCGGCCCGGTCCAGCACCAGCCGCAACACCACCTTGTCCCCCGCCTGCGCCGCGGGATGCAGATGCACCACCGCCTGCGGCCCGGCCTCCATCTGCACCAGCCCCACCCGCCAGGGCGCCCGCTCGCGGAAGTAGGGGGCCGCCGGAACCTCTGCCGTGGTGGCCGAGATCACGCGCGCGCCCTGCGGCGCGGCCTTCACGCCGACCTCCGACAGGCAGGCGGGACACCCCTCCGCCATCGGCCAGAGAAACCGCCCGCAGCCCGCGCAGCAGGGCAGCACGAAGTCCCCCCGCGCCGCCGCCGCCGTCAGCAGATGCGCCGACCGGCTCCGCGCGCCGGGGGGCAGAAGCGGGCGGCGGGTGCGCAGCAAGGGGTTGGATTTCTTGCGCGTCATGCCGCCTCCAGCACCACGGCGGCGGAACTGAGGCCCCGGTCGAACACGATCATCCCGAAGCCCGAGACCAGCGCCCGTTTCGCCTCCGCCACCTGCCGCGCCCCCGCCACGCCGGTCAGCTGCCGGATCGCCTCCACCAGCCCGATGAACCCGCCCGCGCAGCCCGCCTGACCGACCGACAACTGCCCGCCCGAGGTATTGTGCGGCAGATCGCCTGCCACGGTGAAATCCCGCGCGGCCAGGAAGTCCTTCAAATCGCCGCGCGCGCAGAACCCCAGGTCGGCGAACTGCATCGCCGAGACAAAGGGATAATCGTCATAGGTCTGAACAAGATCCATGTCCTGCGGCCCCATCCCCGCCTGCGACCACAGCACGTCCACGTCCCGCGCCCAGCCGCCCCGCAGCATCACCGGATCCTCCGGGAAAGCGTTGTACCGCTCGATGCTCCCCGCCAGCCGCACGAAGGGCAGCCCCTGCGCCTTGGCCGCCTCTTCGCGCATCACGAGGAAGCCCTCCGCCCCCGCGCAGGGCATCACGCAGTCGAACAGGTGGATCGGCGGGGCAATGGGTCGTGCGCCAAGGTAGGCGTCCAGCGTCAGGGGCGCGCGCAGCAAAGCCTCCGGGTTCAGCCCCGCATTCGCCCGCTGCGCCACCGCGAGCCGCCCGATGTCTGCGCGCGTCAGCCCGGTATCGGCCATGAACGCCTGCGCGATCAGCGCGAAACTGACGTTCGGCCCGCCCGCGCCATAGGGATAGACCGCATCCTGCGAGGCCCGGCTGAAGTTCTCCAGCGACCGCCGGAAGCTCTGCGGCGCATTGCCGTCCGCGCCGATGCAGGCCACGACGCCCGCGTCCCCCGCCTGGACCGCCCGCGCGGCACGCCGCAGCGCCGCCACGCCCGAAACGCCGCCCAGCGGCAGGAACTCGATATAGCGCGGCGACAGGCCGAAATGCTGGGTCAGCCCCACCGTGCTGTCGGGCGCGAGCGAAAAGCTCGACACCGACAGCCCGTCGAAATCGCGGTGCGACATCCCCGCGCCGTCCGCCAGCGCCTTCAGCGCGCGCGCGGCCCACCATTGCGCGGGCTTGGTGGAATGACGCGCGTAGGGCACCGTCACCGGCACCGCCAGCACCACGCCGTCAAACCCTCGTGCCGCCATCCGCATCCCCACTTCCAAGGGCCATGCTAGCCCCCGCTCCGCCGATATTTCCAATCTAAAATATTTGCGACACCAATCGCATCTTGCTATCGAAACCCATGGAGCTGAGACAAATCCACTATTTCGTCGCCATCGCCGAGGCCGAGCATTTCGGCCGCGCCTCGCAGCGGCTGCGCATCGCCCAGCCCGCCCTGTCGCGGCAGATGAAGCTGCTCGAGGTCGAGCTGGGCGTGGACCTCTTCGAACGCCTGCCGCGCGGCGTCCGCCTGACCGAGGCCGGGCGCACCTTCCTCGCCGCGATGCGTGGGCTGCCCCAGCAACTGGCGAATGCCGGCGAGGCGGCGCGCGATGCGGCGAAGGGGCGGCAGGGGCGGCTGCGGCTCAGCTTCATCGAGGCGGTTGCCTGGCACGGGTTGATCCCCGACGCCTTGCGCGCCTTCCGGTCGCAGAACCCCGGCGTCGAGCTCAAGCTCTTCGCCAACCCCACCGCCAGCCAGATGGCCGCCCTGCGCCAGGGCGAAACCGACGCGGCGCTGGTCTACAACTGGCAAAGCGGCGACGGGCTGGAGGCGATCCGGCTGGCCGACCACGCCACGGTGCTCTCGGTGCCCGCCGACTGGGAGCTGGCGCGGCAGGTGGAGACCTCGGCGAAAGTGCTGCACGGCGCGCCGATGATTGGCTTCGCCCGCAAGGCCACGCCGGTCTACTTCGACGAGATCCACGCCCGCTTCCGCGAGCTTGGCGTGACCCCGAACTACGTCGCCGAATTCGCCGCCGAAACCGAGCTGCTGGCGCTGGTCTCCTCCGGTGCGGGCATGGCGCTGTCGAACGCCTGCCAGATGAACCGCCCGCCCCGCGGCGTGCGCTTCCTGCGCCTGACCGACCTCGACGTGATGCTGCGGCTTTGCCTGGTACACCGCCGCGACGACGTCTCGCCGACGCTGGCGCGCTTCATCGAGATCCTGCGCGGGCTTGTCTCTGCCCCGGCCCCCGGCCATTAAGTCCCGCAAAAGGAGACACCCATGCGCGCCGCCCTCTACCGCCAGCACGGCGGGCCCGACGTGATCGAGATCGCCACGGTGCCGATGCCGCAAGCCGGACCGGGACAGGTGTTGGTAAAGATCGAGGCGGCGAGCGTCACCCCGCTCGACTGGAAACTGCGCGCCGGGCTGTTGGCGGCGCATTTCACGCTGGATTTCCCCAAGATCCCCGGGCGCGACGGGGCGGGCACCGTGATCGCCTGCGGCGAAGGTGTCCCGGGCTTCCGGCCCGGCGACCGCGTCGCCGTCATGGCCCCGCCGACCTCGCAACAGGGCACCTATGCCGAGGCCATCGCCGCCGACGCCCGCCTGACCGTGCCGATCCCCGGCGCGCTGTCGACCCGCGACGCCGCCGCGCTGGTCAACGCGGGCCTGTCGGCGCTGATCGCGGTGGAGCGGACGGCGCAGGTGCAACCCGGCCAGCGCGTGCTGGTCCAGGGCGGCGCGGGGGCGGTCGGCGGGCTGATGGTGCAGCTCTGCGCCGCGCTGGGGGCCGAGGTGACGGCCACCTGCCACAGCCGCAACCGCGACTACGTGACGGGCCTCGGCGCGCATCGCGCCATCGCCTATGACGCGCCGTTTCCGCAAGGTCTGCCGCCGCAGGACGTGGTCTTCGACCTGATGGGCGGCGCCGTGCATGACGCCTGCTACCCGCTGCTGGCGAAGGGGGGCCACCTCGTCTGGCTGACCGCCGCCCCGATCACCGACCGTGGTGCAGCGTTCGGGGTGCGGGTCAGCCGTGCGATGATTGCCGACGATGCAGAGGTGGTCGCGCGGGTGCTTGCGCTGGCGGCCGAGGGCACGCTTCGGGCGCAGATCGCGGAGACCCTGCCGCTCGACGGGGCGGCGGAGGCGCAGCGGCGTCTCGCCGCGGGCGAGGTGTCGCGGGGGCGGGTGTTGCTGGTGCCTTGAGGGGGGCCGGCGGGGCGAGCCCCGCCCTACGAAGTCACGCGCGTCCCGCGTGCGGAGGCGTAGCAGGATCGCGCTTTGCGCGATGGCCTCCGGCGGGGATATTTGGAGCAAATGGAAGCAGCGGTTGCGGGTCAGCCCGCCAGCCGGGCCAGCCCGTGGAAGGCCGAACCGGCGTAGACCACGGCGGCGCCCTCGCCGAGGCGGGCCTCTTCGATCCGCCCGATGAAGACCGAGTGCGAGCCGACCTCGATCACCTCGGTCACCGCGCAGGCGAGCGCGACCGGGGCGGTGCGCAGCATCGGCAGGCCGCAAGGGAAGGTCTCCCAGTCGCCCAAGGCGAATTTCGCCGCGCCGGTCGCGCCGGTCGCCCCGGCGAAGTGCCGCGCGATCTCGGTCGCGCCGGTGTCGAGCAGCATGACCGAGAACCGCCCGTTGGCGACGATCGCCTCGCGCGTGCCCGAGGCGCGGTTGACGCAGGCGAGCAAGCTGGGCGGGCTGTCGGTGACCGAGCAGACGGCGGTGGCGGTGATGCCGCGGCGGTCCTCGCCGGTTCCGGTGCAGATCAGCGTGACGGCCCCGGGAAACTGCGACATTGCCGCGCGGAAGGTGGGAACGGAAATGGTCATCGCGCAGTCGTCCTTTCTCGCAGGGCACGCCGCAGCGCCCCGGTCAGCCAGTCGAGTCCGGCGTCGTCGCGGAACAGCCCGTGGCGCCAGGCCTTCACCGCGTAGGGCGGGATCGGCACCGGTACGTCCATGCTCACCAGGTCGCCGTGGTCGCGCATTTGGCCCAGCACCGAGGCCGGGAACAGCGCGGCGTGATCGGTGCGTCGCACCACCTCGGGCAGCACGGTGAAATGTTCGAGCCGCGCGACGACGCGGTGGTTCAGCCCCAGGTCCGCCAGCACGTCGCGCGCCATCCGGTAGCCGGTGGCGTCGCGGCCGACATCCAGGAAGCTCAGGCCGGCAAAGGCCGCTTCGGACCAGTCCGCCGCCAGCGCCGGATGCCCCTGCCGCAGCAGGCAGACCAGCCGGTCGGTCAGCAGGTCGGTGCCCTCGCAGGCCGTGTCTTCCAGCAGCGGCTGGTATCCCACCGACAGGTCCGCCCGCCCGCCGCGCAGAGCGGCCTCGATCTCGGCCGGGTCGATCTTGAGCGATTCGACCGCCACCCCCGGCGCCTCGCGCGCCACCAGCGCCAGCAGGCGGGGCAGGACGACGAACTCGCCGGTGTCCGACAGCACGATCCGGAAGGTCCGCGTCGAGGTCGCCGCGTCGAAGCCTTGCGCCGACCCCAGCGCCTGGCCCATCAGGTGCAGCGCCTCTTCCAGCGGCGCGCGCAGGCGCGTGGCCGCCGGTGTCGGCTCCATCCGGTTGGCGACGCGCAGGAACAGCGGATCGCCAAAAGCCTCGCGCAACCGCTTCAGCGCATGGCTGACCGAGGGCTGGGTCAACCCCAGCGCCTCGCCCGCGCCGGTCAGCGAGCGGCTGTCCCCGATCGCCAGGAACACCTTGACCAGGTTCAGGTCGAACCGGTGCAGCGCCGCGCGGTCCATGGCTCAGGCGGCGTAGCCGGGGGGCGGGGTCAGCCCGGCCAGCATCCGGCCGCCGTTCTCCCAGACCGTATCCGCCACCGCCGCGTGCTGCGTGACCACCATCGCGTCGCGCATGTAGCGTTGCATCCGCCCCGATTTCGCGATCACCCCCATGCCCGCGATGCGCCAGCAGTCCGTCACCACCTGCGCCCCGTCCTGCGCCGCCTTGGTGGCGCTGAGGCGCAGCATGTTCAGCTGTTCCGGCGGTACCGGATCGCCCGCGACAAGGTAATCCCAGGCCTCTTCCGCCGCCTCGTAGAAGAAGGCGCGGGCGGCGCGCAGCATCGCCTCGGCCTTGGCGAGGTCGTTGAGGTAGTAGGCCCGGTCGCAAAGCCGGGCGTGACCGACCGCGATCTTCGCCGCGCCGCCGACCGATTTCGCGTGCTCGATGGCCGCCCGCGCCAGCCCGAGGTTGCAGGCGGCGTGAACCTGCGCCTGGTAGGCCATCGCCGGGTAACGGTAGAGCGGATCGTCGAACAGCCCCGGCGCGCCGCGCTCGCAGATCCAGGTGTCGGAATAGAACTTGTCCTTGACGGTCGTGTCATGGCTGCCGGTGCCCTGCATCCCCGAGACCTGCCAGTTGTCGATGATCTCGACCTCATCCGCCGGGGCCACCGCCATCATCACCTTCGGCGTGGCGTCCGCGGGTGCGCCCGCATCGCGCCCCTCGATGCCGACGCCGATCCAGTCCGCGCCCTTGCAGCCCGAGGCGAACCGCCACCGCCCCGAGACGCGCCAGCCGCCCTCGACGCGGGTGGCCTTCTGCACCGGGTGCAGGCCGCCGGCAAAGACCTGGTCCGGGCCGTCGGCATACATCACCTCCTGCGCTGCAACCGGCAGCGCGGCGGTATAGGTATTGGCCGAACCAAAGGCCGACAACCAGGCGGCCGACCCGTCCACCGTGCCGATTTTATCCACCATCTTCAGAAAGTGATGCGGCGCCATCGCGTCGCCGCCGAACCGCGTCGGCGTGGCCGAGCGGAAGATGCGCGCGCGTTTCATCAGTTGGATCACGTCGCGCGGCACATGGCCCAGCGCCTCGAACTCGTCGGCGCGGGCGTCGATCGCCTCCAGCAATTGCTGGAACTCCGGCGTCTCGGTCAGCCGCGCGAAATCGACCTCTTCGGCGGGGGGCAGCGGGGCGGCGGACAGGGGCGAGAGCTGGTTCATGGCGGCGGGGACTCCTAGGATGCGCAATAACAGGAATCCCGAAGGCACATTATAAATCAAATCAATTGTTGAAATGCGGCGGATAGACAGGGTAAATCCGCATCCCCTGCCGCCGCGCCCCGCATTGACCCTCCCCGCCGCGCGGGGCATGGTCCGCGCGACCAGATGGGCCACAATGACCGGGAGCCGACCGATGACCACGACCCACACCCTGACCTGCCCCGGCGACACCACCGTCTCCATCGATTTCCCCGACCCGCGCCCCGGCCCGGCGACCTTTGTCGTGGCCGGTCACAAGACCGGAAGCGTCCTGCTGAACCGCATCATCGACGACCTCGCCGCCCTCACCGGCCTGCCGGTCGTCCGGGTCGAGGAAGTGCTCTGGCGCGGCGGGCTGAAGATCAAGGACTGGCCGCAACAGATCTTCGACCTGATGGAGCAGCCGGGCCTCGTCTACACCTCGTTCCGCGATCTTCAGCGGCTGGGCGAGCTCACGTCCTTCCAGACCGGCCGCCGCATCTTCATGATCCGCGACCCGCGCGACGTGGCGGTCTCGTATTTCTTCTCGATGAGCAAGAGCCACGTCATCCCCGAGGGCGGCGCCGCGCGCGAGGACATGCTGCGGATGCGCGACGCGGCGGCGCAGAGCGACCTCGACAGCTTCATCCAGCGCGGCATGGCCAACAACGTGCTGAGAAACATCCAGAGCTTCGCGCAATACCTCGGCACGCCCGACACGGTGTTCTACAAATACGAGGACATCATCTTCGCCAAGGAACCCTGGGTCGCCCAGATCGCCGCCGACCTTGGCATCTCGGTTCCGCAGGACGACATCGCCCGCATCGCGCGCCGGCACGACATCATCCCCGAACAGGAAAACCCCAACGCCCATATCCGCTCGGTCAAGCCGGGCGGCTGGCGCGAGAAGCTGTCGCCGCAAAGCGTCGCTTTCATCGAGGAGAAATTTCCGCTGTTCTTCGAGAAATACGGCTACGGCCGCGAAAGCTAGGACCGGGCGCGCAGCGCCTTGAGCGCGGCGGCAAAGACCGGCTTGGCGACCGGCGTGTCGCCGTCGTTCGCGCGCGTCAGCCCGATGGCGTCCAGCAGCGCCAGCATTTCGTCCGGGTTGCTCACCTTGTCCGAGGCCAGCCGCCGGCTGTCCTGCCGGTTCAGGCGGCCCTTGGGCGGCGGCTGCTTCGCGCTGGTCACGCCCAGGGCCTCAAGCGCGGCGGTGACGGCGGCGTCCGCCCGGTCGGGATCGGCGATGGTCTCGTAAAGTATGTCCGTGCGCGGCGTTCCGGTCTCGGTCAGCAGCTCTTCCATCTCGTCGTAGAAATTCAGCACGGTGCGGACGTTCCCGGCGAACCGTTTCGGGTCGAAGGCCACCGTGTCCTTGCTGGTGTCGTCGTTGGTCCACTTCTGCCGCGCCTGCGCGATCTCGTTGGACAGGAACGAATGCAGCAGGTTGCGGTGCAGCAGGATCGCCCCGGCGCTATTGGCCAGCACCTCCTGCAACTGCGGCCGGGCCAGGTGGCCGGGGAAGACCTTGAAATAGATGTCCCGCCCGCCGTTCAGCTCCGAAAGCAGGTGCAGCAGCGCCATCGGATGCGCGGCGAGGTGGTCGCGCAGCTCCGCCCCGTCCAGCGGCGCAAAGCGATCGCGCACCGCCGCGCCGCTGTCGGCGAGGTGGTTGAAGATGGTCTTGAGATTGCGGTGGAACAGCTCCAGGTAGACCCGCCCTTCCGCGCGCTCATCCAGCTTGCGGCAGAGCAGGGTCGAGCCAGACCGCGCATGGGCGATGACGGTGAAGATCCGGCTCATGCCGCGCACCTCGCTTTGGGATTCATTGCCTTCACTCCGCCGCGTCCGCGACCTGTGCCAGGCCCGCCAGCGTCGCCGCGGCCCCGCGCCACGATTCCGCCTTCGGCAGGTCGCAGGTCGCCACGCCCTCCGGCATCTCGTCCAGGATCGCCAGCAGCGCCGAGACATCGGCCGCGATATCCCCCGGCCGCGCCCCGGTGCAGCGCCCCTCGGGGTCGGTGAACAGCGTGATCGCCGCGCCCCAGTCGTCCTTGTGGACATGGGCGGGGTCAGGATCGCGCAACAGCTGGAACGCCCCGTCGCGTTCGCGCAGTTCGACCGCAAAGAAGGTGTCCGAGCGGAACAGCTTGATGTGGAAGTCGCTCAGCACCCGGTTGCCGAAGACCGCCCCCGTCACCCGCAGGTTGGCAAAGGTGGCCGATCCGACGTCCTGGACCTGGCTGCACGACCAGCGCGCTCCCGTCCGGCGGCGCGGCGCGGCGGCCAGCACCGGGCGCGGCGGCGCCACGGGGCGCGCCGTCTCGGTCCGCTGAACCGGCGCCTCGGGCAGCGCCGCGCCCGACTGCCAGACCGCCTGCTGCATCAGCACCCGCGCCGGGGCCGCCAGCACCAGCTGGATCTCGGCCTTCGCCCCCGCCCGCACCAGCGCGCGCGGCAGCATCGGCTGGATCAGCCAGCCCTTCTCCGTCCGCATCCGCCGCGCCTCCAGCGGCTGCCCATTGCAGAAGGCCCGCAGCCCCGCGGCATGATCCTCGGCCGGATCGTCCAGCAGCAGCCCGACCACCCCGTCCATCCCGCCCCGGGTCTCGATCGACCAGCGCCCGGCCGTCAGCGGCGCGGTCCAGCCATCGGCCCCGGCGGCCTCGTCGTCCGACACCGGCTCCACCAGCACCGCGACGCGGCTGCGGTCCTCGACGCTCTCCTCGATCTCCAGCCCCGTCGCCAGCAAGCCCAGCTCGCGCGGGTCGCCGCCGCTCCTGGTCCAGCCCAGCCGCAGGCCCAGCACCCGCACCGGCAGGTCGGCCCGCGCCTCGCGCCAGGTGCAGGTCAGCGACCAGGCGCCGTCCCTGCCAAGCGCATGGCGCACCGGCACCTCCCGCCCGTCCACCGTCAGCCGCGCGGACTGCAACTGCGCCTCGTCCTGGCAGCGCAGCCCCGTCAGCCGCAGCGTCCAGAGGCCGAGGCCCGGCAGAACCGCCGCCACCTCCGCCGCCTTCGCGCTCCACCGCACGGCCGCGCCGTCCACCGTCTCGGCGTCGTGCCAGCCCTTGCCGCGGAACTCCGCCGCCCCGATCCGGCGCGCCTGCGCGCGCTCCGCCGGGGCCACCGCCAGCCCGGCCCAGCGGTCCGCCAGCACATCGACCAGCGCCTTGACCCCGTTCGCCGCCGCGAAACGCCGCGCTGCCGCCTCGGCCCGGGGCCGCAGCGACGGCCCCTGCAACAGCCCGGTCAGCGCCTCTGCCGCCGAGGCACCGTCATTGCCCCGGAAGGTCGCGAACCCGGCTTCCCAATGCGCGCATTCCGCCGCGAGCCAGGTCGCCTCCGGCACCACCAGCGCGCTGGCCGAGGCGATGGCCTCCCAGACCACGCCCGAGGACTTGCGCCGGTATTCCGCCGGATCGTAGGGCAACAGCACCACCGCCGAAGCCGTCAGCAGGTCGGCGTATGCCTGCGCGTCGAGCGAGGCCAGCCGCAGGTCGAGGTTCGCATGCTCCCCCGCCAGCGCCTGCAACCGCGCGATCACCTTCAGCGCCTCGCCCCAGGCCGCGCCGGGGTTGGCGTGGATGACAAAGCGATGGCCCGGGAAGGCGGGACAGACCCGTTCGATCACCTCGGGCAGCAGCCCCAGCCCCTTGTTCATCTTGGCATCGCCCGCGAACAGCAGCACCTGTTCGGGGATCACCGCCGCCTCGGACCGGCATTCGTCGAAGGCGCTCAGCAGCGGGTGCGAGGATATCTCCCACCCCGCCAGCGCCGAGAACTCGCGCGCGTGCTGGTGGCCGGTCGCCAGGAAGGTGATCGCGGCCTCCGACGCCTTCGCCCGCCGGAACGCCTCGCGATAGGCCAGCGCGATGGGTGGATCGACCATGTCCAGCGCGCCCTCGCCGTCGAACCCGACACCCGAGGGCAGCATCAGGAAGATCGTCAGGTCCGGCCGCCGCGCGGCGGGCAGGGCGTCGATCCACGTCACCAGCCCCATCACCGTGATATGGCTGCAGGTATGCACCAGGCAGGCATCGCCGCGACCGAAGAAGTCGCGCGGCAGCGCCATCAATTCCGAAAAGATCGCGCGGTTGCCCATCTCGACATCGTCGTAGGCGGCAAACACCGGATCCTTCGAGAAGGCTCGGTAACTCGTCGTCTCCAGCAGCGGATGGACCGTCAGGTCGCCGATCCGGTCCTCGCCAAAACGCCGGTGGCCGATCACCAGCGCCTCCATCCCCCGCCGCACGGCCTCGCCGCCGATCACCCGGTCGTAGAGGCCGTGATGCCCGTGTTTGTGGTCGAGGTTGTTGTCGAGCAGGATCAGGCGCATCTGGCGTTCCCTCTGGAGCACAGTGCCAGGAAAGGCAACAGGTGGGCGGGCGCATCGCCGGGGTCGTCGGCCAGCATCGCCAGCAGGTCCGGCATCACCGCCTCGGCCTGCGCCGGACCCAGGCGCTGCACCACCGCCAGCGCCGCATCCCCCGACCCTCGCCGCAGCAGGGCGGCGAGGTGTTCCGCCATACCGTCCGATGCGTCGGCACCGGCGGCCTGGATCTCCGGCAGCCCGGACAGCGGAAAGAACGACGGCGCCGGCATCGCGCCGGGCACCTGCGCAAGCACGAAGCGCAACCCGCGCGGCACCGGCATCCGCACCGTCCCGTCGGCAGGGGTCAGCCGCATCCAGAACCCGCCTTCCACCGGCAGGACCACGGCGCCCGCAACCGGGGGCGCAACGCAATCGCCGATCCCCCGCAGCTCGACCGTCCCGGCCCCTTCGGGCAGCACGAACGCCACCTCGTCCGCTTCGGTCAAGGGCCCCGCCAGGCAGGCCCCCGCCTCCGGCACGCTCCATCGCCGCACGCTCATGCCCGCATCCTCGCCGCGGCGCCCCGGCGCCCGGCCAGCTCGCGGTAGAGCGTGTCGAACCGCCGTCCCATCTCGCGCCAGTCGAAGGTCAGCGCCCGCGCGCGGGCCGCCCGGCCCATCGCCGCCCGCCGCGCCGGATCGGCGATCAGCGCCCGCAGCGCCTCCGCCATCGCCCCGGCCTCCGCCTCGCAAAGCACACCCGCTTGCGCCCCGACATACTCGGGCACGCCCCCCGTCCGCGTCGACATCACCGGCGTGCCGCAGGCCATGCCCTCCAGCAGCGCATTGTTAGCCGTCGCCGCCGCCAGCGGCATGAAGACAAGGTCCGCCTCGCGGTATTCCTGCCGCAGGTCGTCCTCGCTGATCCCGCTGCGCAGGGTCACATACCCGGGCAGCGGCGGCAGGTTGGTCGCATGGCTCACCACGCGATAGTCAAGCGCGATGCCCTCCGCCGCCAGCCGGTCCAGCGCCGCGAAGGCCAGCCCGTAGTCGCGCAGCCAGTGCCCCACCGCCACCATCCGGAACGGCCCCGCCGCCCGCTCGGCCGGCGCGGGGCAGAAGTAATCCGTGTCGATCCCATGCGGCACCGAGACGACCGGAACCCCCGGCACCATCGCCCGCAGCCAGTCCGCCTGATGCTCGGCCACCGCGCCCAGCATGTCGAAGCGTGCCAGCGCCGCCGCGCTCGTCCAGTCCTTCAGCAGGGCTTCGGGCTGATGCAGCATCGTCAGCAGAGCGGGCCGCACCCCCCCGGCGAAAAAGCTGTCGGGCAGGCGCGAGACCAGCCAGCCGCCCAGCTCCCCGTCGATGAAATGCACGATGTCGAAGCGTTCCTGCCGCAGCCTGCGCGCGATCTCCCACTCCGCAACCCAGGCGTTCGACTGCGTGCCGAACGGCGCGGCCCCCACCAGCGCCCCCAGCGCGCGCGCGAGGCCGCGCGCCTCCGCCTCCGCCATCATCTCGTCGCCCAGCGGCACCGTGACGTTGGAGATGTCGTAGGCATCCGCCGGAAGATGCCGCAGGAAATGATAGGGCCCGGAATAGACCGAGTGGTGTTCGTGGAACGACCGCACCGCCAGCACCCGCAGCCGCTCCTTCCCCGGCGCCGCGTAGCGGCGCAACCGTTCGGGCGTGCCCCCCCCGGCACCGTTGTCGGCCAGGAACCGCGCCAGCGGCGGCTTCAGGAACTCGGCCCCCATCCGGTCGTCCACCGGCAGCAGGATATGCGACTGCAACTGCGCCCGCATCGGCGAGGGCTCGACCGGCGCGCCGTCGACCCTGCGGGCCAGAGCCGCGCCATAGGCCGCCGCCAGCTGCCGCCCGACGACCTCCATCCCGTTGGTCGCCAGCGTCCGCTCCCGGCAGGCCGCGCGCACGCTTTCGTCGCCCACCAGCGCCCCGATCGCCGCTGCGATGCCTTCCGCGAACGCCCCGGCATCGCCCAATCCGTCCACCAGCCAGCCGGTCCGCCCGTGGTCGATCATGTCGGCCATGCCACCCGTGCGGAAGGCGACGGCCGGTGTCCCGCACGAGGCCACCTCGACGATCCCGTTCGGGTAGTTGTCCTCGACCGAGGGGAAGCACAGCAGGTCCGCCGCGCAGTAAAGCGCCGCCAGCACCGCATCGTCGCCGATCTCGCCAAAGTTCAGCCCGGCCACGCCCTCGGGCAGGTCGAAGGCCGAATTGCGCCCGAAGCTGATAAGGTGCAGGCGGCCCTTGCCCTGCCGCTCCATTGCCGCCAGCCGCTTCAGCGCCGCCACCAGAATATCCGCGCCCTTGCGCTTTTCCGTGTTGTCGTAATTGCCGAACAGCAATGCCACGTCGTCCGGCCCCAGCCCCAGCCCCGCGCGCAGCGCCGCCCGGTCGCCGGGGGCGAAAACGTCCGTCTCCAGCGGGTTCGGAATCAGGTGGAACGGCGCGTCCCTCAGGATGCGGCTCGACTGCGCCAGCCCCTTCATCCAGTCGCAGAGCGCCACCACATGCAGCCCCGGCAACCCGCCGCCATAGGCCGCCAGCTTGTCCTCGAACCCCGCGCTCGCCAGCCCCAGCCGGTCGGCCATCTGCGGGCACTTCATGCACATCGTCTCGAATTGGCGGCAGCCCGAGGCATAGTGGCAGCCCCCGGTGAACATCCACATGTCGTGCAGGGTGACAAAGACCGTCTTGCCCGCCTCGGCCAGCCGCCGCACCGCGGGCGGCGTCACCGTCCAGGTCGGCCAGTGCAGGTGGACGATATCCGCCGCGACCACCGCCGGATGCGCGGCGATATCCGCGCCCGGATAGGCCACCGAGAACAACGAGAACCCGCCCGGCGCGCGCTGGGCGGGGATCAGCGACCATTGCAGCTTGTCCGTCAGCACCTGCGCCACGTCGCCGGTTCGCGCCTTGGCGACCTTCAGGCGCACCACGTCCTCGGTCTCGGCCCGCGCATCCACGCAGGCAAAAGACGAGTCGATCCCCGCCGCGCGGCACGCCGCGTCCGCCCGCCGCGCGGCCCGCCCCGCGCCGCCGTCCGCGGAATGCGCGATGTGAACGACCTTTATCGTCAACGGCCTGTCCCGGTTCCTGTCCCGGAACCCGATTACTGCACGACTCCCCCGATCACAAGCAACGGAGGGTCTTGCGGGCGCGCCCTTCTGCCGATCAGTCGCCGGATGCCGCGGCGCGGCGCAGCGCCGCCTCGATCCGCCGCGCCAGCGGTGCCGCGAAACCCGGGGCTTCCAGCAGCGGGCGCAGGCGGTCCGCGTCCCCGCGCGCAAGCCTCACGCGCTCCGGCCACCCTGTCAGCGGCCCGGGGTCCGCGAAGGTGATCCCGTACTGCTTGTGCAGCAGGTCGCGGTCCTGCTCCCACCGCGCACGCACCGCCTGTCCCGCCGCCAGAGGCAGCACGTTGCGACCCCGTGCGGGCGGGTTCTTCCGGTTCTCCGCGATGATCGCCGCCTTGACCGACACGAAATCCGCCGTCTCGCAGCCGTCCGCCTTCAGCGCATGCAGGAAAAGCACCTGCGCGGTGTCGAAGGATTTGGCGTTCACCCGCTTCATCGCCGCCGCCTCGGGTTCCAGCAAGTCGGCGCCGATCACCTCCAGAAACGAGGGGATCAGCCGATCTTCCGCGGCGATCCGGTCATAGTCGCGCAGCGTGACCGGCGCCAGCGCGGCAAAGGGGGCCAGCATCCCGGCGAAACCCTGCTCCAGGTAGCGTTCCAGCGGATCGAACCGCGCCGGATCGCGCCCGACACCCCGCCACGAGGTCATCGCCTGCACCCGCAGCGAGTTCAGCCAGGCCGCCGGTTCCCGCAGGAATGCCAGGAAGCTGCCCCCCGAACAGCCCAGCGCCGCCCGATAGGCGTCGGCGCGCAGGCGGTGGCCGTTCACCGACTGCCCCTCGTGCGAGACGATCATCGTGGTCAGGGCAGGATCCGCCCGGAAGTCGTCGAACACCCTTTGCCAGTCGATGCCGCTGGGCTTGGTCTTGCCCTTCAGCCCGAAGAAATGCGCCATCATGTCCGCCTGCGGCGCCTGGCCCAACCCCTTGCCGAAATAGGCCGGTCCCTGCCGTTCCGGGTCGAACGGAAACAGGATTCCCTGCTCGCGCAGCCTACCCGCATGGTGCAGCACGAAATTCTGGATCGACGACGTCCCCGTCTTCGGCAGGCCGATATGGAAAAGGGTTCTCTTCATCGCAGGCTCCGCTGTCGTGCGAGAGTTACAGGGTCGGACCCCGCCAAAGTCAAACGCCCGCGCCGCCTTCCGCTCGCCCGCGCCTTCTCCTATCTATAGACACCCGCAGGCTGCCTGGGAAAGGTCAGGGATGCAGCAAGACAGCGGCAGGACGCTTGCCAACTTCGTGCAACACCTCGCCATCCAGGCCTTTCTCGGCACCGCCCGCCTGCTGCCCTTCCGCGCGCGCGGCAACTGGTTCGCGACCGCGGGGCGCTTTGCGATTCCCCGCGTGCCGTCCTTGCGCAACCGCATGGCCGAGGGGATGCGC
The DNA here is from genome assembly GCA_020441135.1 of Pseudooceanicola sp. Lineage (GTDB taxonomy): Bacteria > Pseudomonadota > Alphaproteobacteria > Rhodobacterales > Rhodobacteraceae > Seohaeicola_A. The sequence goes on along the minus strand of JAGRMS010000315.1, from coordinate 14,571 downwards.
CTCGTCTACCCCGACCTGACCGAGGCCGAACTGAGCGACTTCATCCGCCGCACCGCCGCCAACACGTCGCGCACCTTCTCGGAAATCCTCTTCAACAAGGAATATGCCCGACATCTGGAGCTGTTCCACCCCACCGGCCCCGGCCTCGACGTGCTGCGCCGGGCAAAGGCCGAAGGGCAGGGAGTGCTGATCGTCTCCGCCCACCTCGGCCAGTGGGAGGCGATCCGCCACTACCTGCGCGACCAGGGGATGGAGACGGGGGCCATGTATCGCCTGAACGAAAACCCCTGGTATGAAAAGACCTTCCTTGCCAACATCGAACAGGCCGGCCTGCCGATCATCGCGAAAAGCAGGACCGCGACGATCCAGATGATCCGCCACATCCGCAAGGGCGGCTTCTTCGCCATGCTGGCCGACCAGAAGCACCGCCTCGGCTACAAGCTGCCCTTCCTCGGTCATGACGCGATGACCACCGTCGCCCCGGCGACGCTCGCCAACCGCTACGGCTTTCCCGTGGTCCCCTGCTTCGGCATCCGGCGCGCCAACGGTTTCGACATCGACGTGATCTTCGAGGAACCGCTGACCCCCGCCGACGTGCTGACCATGACGCGCGAGATGAACGACCGCATCTCGGCCCAGATCCGCGCGCATCCCGACCAGTGGCACTGGCTGCACCGCCGGTGGAGCGACCTGCACTACCACGACCTGGTTCACGGGGCGGAGGGCGACGACCTGCTCGGCGACGACTGAAGCGTTTCCGGGGCCAGCAGGACGCGCTTCGCAAGGGGATGCGCCAGCGCCCGCAGGCCCATGCGCAGCTGCGCCCCGATCCGCCGCAGCCGGAAGGCCAGCCCGCCTTTCGGGCGCACATGCGGCAGGACCGAGGATTGCGTCGACATCGGCGGTTCCAGCCCGTATGCCCTTGCCTGATCCATCTGGATCGCCAGCGCCGGAACTGCCTGCCACGACGACAGCTCGTAGGCCGCGCAGATCACCGCATCCGCCAGCCCGGGCCGCGCCGCGCTGCGCGCCAGCAGCTTGCGCGCCCCCGCGGGCCAGAGCACATAGGCCGCCGCGCCGGTCCGGTCCTGCCACAGCCGCTGGATTCCCCGGCAATCGCGATGCCGCCGCCCCAGCAGCTTGCGCCGCCCCCGAGTCTCCAGCGTGACGTGGTCGATGCCCGCCAGCACCTCGAGTTCCGCCAGCAGGGCGGGCACCCCGTCGCCCAGCCAGGCGTCGTCCTCCAGCACCAGCGCGGGTGCGCCCATCGCCGCGATGCGCGCCCAGGCCGCCCGGTGACTGCCAAGGATCGCCTTCTCGGCGTCCCGCATCGGGCGCTCCCAGCGGTCCCAATACGGATCGTCCGCCGGCGGTTGCAGCGTCTCCGGCGTCACCGCCTCCACCCGCTCGAAGGCAATCCCCAGCCGCTCCAGCTGCCCGCGCTGGAACGTCATCCGCTCCTCCGCCCCGGCGAGGTTCAGCACCAGCGCCCGCATCAGCCGTCCCGGAAGTTGCCGTCGAACAGGTCGAGATACTGCGCGACGATCCGCTCCTTGGTGAACCCGGCCGCCAGCGTCGCCTCCGCCCCCGCGACCAGCGACTGCGCGAAGGCCCGGTCATCCCGGATACGCAGCAGCCCCGCCGTGATTGCCTGCACATCGTCGATCGCCGTCATCACCCCGTTGACCCCGTCGGTCATGTACCAATCCGGCCCCTCGCTGCGGGTCGAGACGACGGGAACCCCCATCGACCAGGCCTCCAGCGCGACGTTGCCCAGCGGCTCATGCCGCGAGGCCATCACGAAGGCGTCCGACGCGGCAACATAATGCCCCGGCTCGTCCTTCCAGCCGACGAAGCGCACCCGTTCGGCAATCCCCAACTGCGACGCCAGCGCCTTCAGCGCAGGCATTTCCTTGCCCTCGCCAACCAGCCACAGATACGCATTCGGGACCGGCGCCACCGCCCGCAAAAGCACGTCGAAGCCCTTGCGCGGCACGAAGCGCCCGACGCTCGACACAACAAACGCATCGTCCGGCGTGTCCAGCTCCGCCCGCGACACCGGCACCGCCTCAACCTCGCGCGGGAAGTTGGTGATGGTGCGCACCGGCCGCGTCCAGCCCAGGTTCTGGCAATGCCGCCCGATGCCGGGCACGTTCCCCACCAGCACGTCGCAATGTGCGAAATGCCTCAGATGCTTGGGGAAATCCCCCAGCCGCGTCAGCTTGACCGCGCCGTCATGGGAAGGGATCAACCGCGCCGCCCGGGGCATCCAGGCCATGATGACGTCCGGCTGCCACTCGGCCACCAGCCGCCTGACCTGCCAGCGCAGCACCAGCGTCAGGGGCGAGATGCGGCGGAAGTTGTTCAGGATCACCGGCCCCAGCGCGCGGATCGGCGCCTCCCACGTCCGCCCGGGGCGGATGATGAACCGTTGCTCCTGCCCCGCCTTGCCGAACTCCTGCGCGAGGTTGACGAAGAACCGCTCGGCCCCGCCCTCCTTGCCGAAATGCAGGTGCAGGATCTTGCGCCGCCTCATGCCTTGCCCTTCCAGTGCCGCGCCAGGTCGCGCCGGTAACGCCACTGGTACAGCGCCCCGTGAAGCGCCTGCCGCAGCCGCGCCAGCCCCTGCCGCGCCCCCGCCCGCCGCCGTTCGGTCCCGATGGTCCCGGTCGCCGCCTGCTGGTCGCCGACCCGCACCTGCGGCGGCAACAGGGTGGCAACGCGCAGCCCCGTCTCCCAGAGAAACTTCTGGTCCTCGTCCACCGGCCGGAAGAACGGGATCGCCCGCGCCGCCAGGTGCGCCGCCGCGTCCCGCGTCAGCCCGTAGCCGTTCAGGCAGGTCGGTACCCTGTAGGTCGTCGCCAGCCGGAACCGGCCCAGGCTGCGCTCGCGGACGACCTGCGGATCGGTGTCGAAGGTGAACAGCTTGACCATGTCCCAGTCTCGGCCCTCGTCCCCGGACAGTAGCGCCATCGCCTCGCCCAGCGTGTCCTCGGCCCGGATATCGTCCTCGAAGACAAAGCCCCCCTCGGCCTCGCCCTCCGCGATCCGCCGCCAGGCCTCGACATGCGACAGGTAGCACCCGATCTCGGGCCGCACCAACGGATACTTCCCCCGCCGCGCGTTCTCGCCTGCGTCATAGACCGCCGCCACCGCGCCCTCGTCCATCGCCCAGCCGTTCACCGCGTCCAGCCGTTCGAACGCGATCCCCAGCCGCGACAACTCCCGCGCCGAGTTCTCCATCCGCGCCGTGTTGGCCGCCAGGTTGATGACATGGGCGGGCCACATCGCCCTCAGTCCCGGACCAGCAGGCAGGTCTTGTGCCGGAACGCCCGCGTCTCGAAACCCTGCGCGTGCAGATGCGCCAGCATCGCGTCGGTCGCCTCAGCGCCGACGATATGCGGATGCGTCTCGACCACGATGGCCCTGACACCCGACAGGTCCGGCGCGGTCAGCAGGTCGATTTCCGCCCCTTCCACGTCCATCACGATCACGTCCGGGCGATGCCGCCCGATCACCTCGGCAATCGGGTCGCTGTCGATGGTGATCTCGCGCTGCTCCAGCTTCCGCTCGATGGTCGAGGACGACACGATGTTCTCGTTCTGGTAGAAGGTCAGCGGCCCGCCATCCACCGTCACCGCCCGCATCCGCAGGTTCGGCTCCCAGCCGTTGCGTTCGTAGTTGCCCCGGATCACCTCCTCCAGCGCCGGGTTGGCCTCGTAGGACAGCACGTTGCCCTCGCCCGCCATCCGCGTCGACAACAGGCTCACCAGCCCGATGCCGGTGCCGATCTCCAGCACATGGTCGCCCGTCCGCACGATCCGCTTGACCAGTTCGCACTCGAACTCCTCGTACGTCCCCTTGAACAGCGACGACCGGACCGAGCGCGGGATGTCCTGCCCGCAGCCGATCCGCACCCCGTGCGCGGTCATCTCCTGCCGGTTGATCGCCCGGAACAGGTTCAGCCGCAGCGTCCGCCCCAGCCGCCGCAGCGGGCCGACCTTCTTGTCGGGCGCGATCATTTGACCGCCTTGATGAAATAGCCGGGCGTTACCCCGCAGATGCGCTCGCCCCGCTTGCCGTCATAGGTCTCGCCCCGGAAGGCGACCTGGGCATAAAGCCAGTCCGACAGATGCGTGAGCTTCAGGCGCAATCTGGCAAACGGCCCCCGAAAACCGGTGATCGACCGGCCCGTGGTGGCGCGCCCCCAGGTCAGCGGCATGATCTCCATCTGCGCGAAACCCGCCCGCTTCATCGTTTCCCGCCACCAGCTTGTCGTCGCGCGGAAGAAGTCGTCGGGATGCCCGTGGACACGGAACATGAACGGCACCGTGATATAGACCGCCCCGCCGGGCTTCAGGCTCCGGTGGATCTCGCGGATCACGAACATCGCGTCGTAGATGTGTTCCAGCGTGTTGAAGCAGATCGCATTGTCGAAGGCCGCGTCCTCGACCGGAAACGGCTGGTCCGGCTGCAACAGGTAAGTCGGTTTGATGCCCGGATCGATGTTGACCGAACTCACCTTCTCCGCCGCCGTCAGGAATTTGGTGTAGGGCGCCTTCTCGCCGCCGCCGACGTCCAGCACATGCCCGGCGATCGCCAGCGTCGACAGCTTCTCGTATTCCAGCGCCCGCAACATGCTCTCGCCCGGGAACCGCCGGTAGATGCTGGACAACCGGCCCAGCGTCGGCAGCGGGGGCGGGACATAGGTGTATTCCATGCGTTCGCAACGCCTCTGCAAATTCCGGGGTTCCTTAGTGTTCTCGCACGGCCCTGACAAGGATGCAAAGGCCCGCGGGGATCAGTCGCCGTAGACCGTGCCCCGCGTCGCGCCGCTGTCGAAGTCGAAGCCGAAGGCGTCGATATCCGCCTTGTACCAGTCGGCCACGATCCGAAGCGTCTTCGACGTGTAATAGTCGCGATAGTCGCTGCCGTCCCGGCTGGTGTTCCGCTTCGCCACCGGCGCCTTCATCCCGAAATAGCGCATCGCGTCCTGCCCCAGCGACTCCTGCCGCAGCAGGTCCACCCGCAGCGTGCCCGCCTCGTCCGTCACGTAATCCACCTGCGGATACCAGCCCCGGATCGCCCGGTGCCAGTAGAACGGCAGACCGCCAAACTCGTGCCGCTCCTCGACGAATGCCTCGAAAGAGGTCGCCTCGGTCGTCGCGTATTCCGACTGATGCTGCGCCGCGAAACGCGCGAACCGATAGCGCGACACCACCCGCGCCCAGGGGTTGCGGATCACCGCCACCGGGCGCAGCCGCTTCCACACCGCCGGGTCGATGTCGCGCCAGCGGGCGTGCTGATAGCCGTGATGCTCGCCCCGCGCGTCCATGTAGGCTTTCAGCTCCCGCGTATACGCCCGGCTGACGTGGAAGTAGGGATCGGCGCTGACCATCTTCCACGACAATTCCGGCGACTTCCGCACCGCCACGCCCGCGTTCTTCGGGATATGGATGAACAGGTATTTCGCCAGCCCCAGCCGATAGGCCAGGATCGCCTGCAACTCGCGCCCCGTCATGCCAGCATCTCGCGGTAGATTTCCACCAGCCGTCCCGCCTCCTGTTCCAGCCGGAAATGCGCCAGCACATGCGCCCGCGCCGCCGCGCCCTGTTGCCCGCGCAGGGCTTCCGAGTCCAGATACGCCGCCACCGCCGCCGCCATCGCCGCGACGTCACCCGCCGCCACGATCCGGCCCGCGTCGTCGGGGACCAGCTCGGGGAACGCCCCCACATCCGTCGCCACCACCGGCACCCCGCAGGCCATCGCCTCGAGCGGCGTCAGCCCGAACCCCTCCCACCGCTGCGGCGCGACGTAGAGATCCAGCACGCGATACCAGTCCGCCATCTCGCTGACCGTCACCTCGGGCAGGAAACGGATGCGATCCTCCATCCCGGCCTCGCGCACCTTGGCCCGCAGGTCGCGCAGGAACCCCTCGTGCTCGCCCGTCGCCCGCCCCATCACCAGCGCCGTCACGCCCGGTCGCGCCACCGCCATCATCGCCTCGACAAAGGCATCCGTGCCCTTCTGGTGCCGGATTCGCCCGTAGCAGCCGACCAGCACCCCGTCCGGCAGCCCCAGCCGCGCCCGCAGCGCCCCGCGATCCCCAGCGGGCGAAAATCCGTCCGTATCAATCCCGTGCATCACCACGTCCGCCGGCCGCTCCAGATACTCCGCCGTCCGCGCCGAGGTCGCCACCACCCGGTCCATCCGGCCGATCAGCCAGCGCGTATAGCCCGTATGCACCCGTTGCGAGGCCGAGGTGAACAACAGCCGCAACCGCTTGCGGAACAGGTGTTTCAGCACCAGCCCCGCCAGCATCTCGGTATTGCGCCGCGCGTGCCAGACCCGCGTCTGCGCATCGAGAAACAGCAGCCGCCACAGCGGCAGGCGGGGCAGGGCGACGGGCAGCCCCGGCCCGACGACGGCAATCCCGATCATCCGCGCCTGCAACGGCACCAGCCGCACGATGGTCGCCGTCACCCCCGACAGCCGCCGCTTGAAGTTCGGCGCGATCACCCGAAGGTCGGGCAGGCGGGGGAGGGCATCTGTCATCGGGCAGGCTCGCATGGGTCCGCCCCAGATGCACGGCCACGCCCCGGCCTGTCAATGCCGCCTCCCGGCGCGATCAAACAGGCCCACGACATCGCCGCCCGGGCCTTGACCATCGACGCCGCGAACCGGCCCTGCGCCGTTCCTGGTCTCGACGGCTGGCGCTGCCGCCTTCAAGCCGACGCCGATTGCGGCGATCCCGGACGCACCGGGCATTCCAGCGCCGACGTCTCTTACCGAAACGAATTGGCGGCGTTTGATTGGTGACAAAGTCACCGCACCCGCCGCCGGGATATTGTATTCATGTTTCAGTATGTGATTCGGGAGCACAAAATGTCGATCAATGTCGGAACACTGGACCGGACCCTGCGCGCCATCCTCGGGCTGGTCCTGCTTTACCTGGCCTTTCTCAGCGGCCTTCCCGCCTTTGCAGGCGGCTTCATGAAATACGCCGCCATCGCCGTCGGCATCGTCATGCTCGCCACGGCCGCCTTCCGTTTCTGCCCGCTCTACACCATTCTGGGCGTCAAGACCTGCCGGAGCTGAACCATGGAAACCCTGTTCACCCCCTTCTCCTCCTTCGGCGGTGGCCTGCTGATCGGCCTCGCGGCCGTGCTGCTCATGCTTGGCCTCGGCCGCATCCTCGGCGCCACCGGGATCCTCTCCGGCCTCGTTTTCACCGAGGGCGGTGAAGAGTTCGCCTGGCGCGCGGCGATGGTCGCCGGCATGATCGCCGCGCCCGGCCTGCTCTATCTCGCCACCGGCTTCTGGCCCGCCCTGACCGTCCCGGTCAGCCCGGCGATGATCGTCGTCGGCGGCTTGATCGTCGGGCTTGGGGCCAGCCTGGGGTCGGGCTGCACCTCTGGCCACGGCGTCTGCGGGCTGTCGCGCCTCTCCGTCCGCTCGCTCGTCGCGGTGCCCACCTTCATGGCGACCGCCGCGATCACCGTCTTCCTCATCCGCCACGTCTTCGGAGCCTGAGCCATGAAACTGATCTTCGCCGCGATCACCGGCATCGTCTTCGGCGCGGGCATCGCCCTCTCGGGCATGATCGACCCCGCCAAGGTGCTGAACTTCTTCGACCTCGCCGGATCGTGGGATCCGTCGCTCGCCTTTGTCATGGGCGGCGCGCTGGTTGTGACCTTCCTCGGTTACCGCCTCGCCTGGCGTCGGTCGGCGCCGCTGTTCGAACCCCGGTTCCAGATCCCCACCTCGCGCGTGATCGACGCGAAACTCGTCGGCGGCTCGGCGCTTTTCGGCATCGGCTGGGGCATCGCGGGGTTCTGTCCCGGCGCCGCCATCCCGGCGCTCGGCACCGGGCGGTGGGAGGTCGCGCTGTTCCTCGCCGCCGTGACCGGAGGCTTCTTCCTCCGCCGCCTTTTCGCCCGTGCCGGCATCGCCCGCATGGCCTGACCGCAAGGAGACCTTAGATGACCGCCTATCCCGTCGACATGACCGTCCACCCGCAGGTCCAGGGCTTCTTCGACGAAGCCACCAACACGATCAGCTACATCGTGAAGGATCCGTCCTCCAACGCCTGCGCCATCGTCGATTCGGTGATGGACATCGACTATGCCGCCGGGCGCATCACCTACGACCACGCCGACGAGCTGATCCGCCAGGTCGAAACGCAGGGCCTGCGCCTCGAATGGATCATCGAGACCCACGTCCACGCCGACCACCTCTCGGCCGCGCCCTATATCCAGCAGAAGCTCGGCGGCAAGATCGGCATCGGCGCCAACATCAAGGTCGTGCAGGACACCTTCGGCAAGGTCTTCAACGAGGGCACCGAGTTCCAGCGCGACGGNNGCTCGCAGTTCGACCGGCTGTTCGAGGATGGCGACACCTACCAGGTCGGCGGCATGACCGCCTTCGCCCTGTTCACCCCGGGCCACACCCCCGCCTGCATGGTTCACGTCATGGGCGACGCGGCCTTTGTCGGCGACACGCTGTTCATGCCCGACGGCGGATCGGCCCGCGCCGATTTCCCCGGCGGCGACGCCGGCGTGCTCTATGACAGCATCCAGAAGGTGCTGTCCCTGCCCGATGCCATGCGCCTCTTCATGTGCCACGACTACGGCCCCAACGGACGCGACATCCAGTGGGAGACAACGGTTGGCGACGAGAAGGCGCACAACATCCATGTCGGGCAGGGCAAGACCAAGGAAGAGTTCGTCAGGTTCCGTACCGAGCGCGACGCAACGCTGGCCATGCCGCGCCTCATCATCCCCTCGCTCCAGGTCAACATGCGCGCGGGCGAAGTGCCGACCGACAAGGACGGCAAGCCGATGCTCAAGGTGCCGCTGAACGGCCTCTGACCGTCAGAACCGCCGCCACAGCGCCAATGTGATCGCCGTGGTGGCGGTGCCTGCATCCTTGCGTTCGACCCCCAGCACCCAGGTTCGCCCGTTCTTCCCCGCCAGCCGCAGGTGCGCCGAGACGCGCCACTCGCGGACCCCGTTCACCCCGCGCCCGATCCCCGCCTGCACCATCGGCTGAATGCGGGCCTTGCCGTTCAGGCCCAGCGTGCCCTCCAGCTTCCAGCCGATCTCCGGCTGGCCCGACTGGTATTCCGCCGTCGCCAAGACATCGTACCACCCCCGCGCCCAGCCGCGCCCGTGGCCCAGCGTCAGCCGGACCATCGGCGCCCAGTCGCCGTCGGAATACGCCCCGCCCACCCCGATCTCGGCGGCAAAGACGCCCTTCGGAACCCGCCGCAGCACCGGCAGCCGCGCAAAGACCAGCGCATGGCCCGACGCCCCGACCGTCAGGTTCACATCCGCTCCCAGCGTCAGCCGCTTCAGCCCGCGCGTGGCATAGACCGACACCTCCTGCGCCGCGCCTGCGCCGTTCCAGCGATAGGTGCCGCTGCTGGCAAGGAAACTGGCCCCGGGATCCTCCATGAAGGCCCCGGCCCCTGCCGGCCCCGCCGCTATCAATCCCAACACGACCAGCCAGCGCATGTCCCCGCCTCTCCGCCGCACACTCTGGTTAAGCATGGTTAACGTCCCGTTACCGCGCTGCGGCCATATGGCGTTTGCACCGGGGCGCGCTTGCGCTATTCTGCGGTGCAGCGGGGTGCAAACATGGGACATGTGCTGACCATCGCCCAGCAGAAGGGCGGGGCAGGCAAGACGACGCTGGCGGTGAACCTGGCCGTGGGCTTTGCCCGCGCGGGCAAGTCCGTCGCGCTGATGGACATCGACCCGCAGGGCAGCGCCGGGCGCTGGTTCATGACCCGGGTCGAGTCGATGGACGACCCCCGGATCGACTTCTCCACCGCCTCCGCCTGGGGTGTTTCGTACGAGTGCCGCAAGCTCGCCGATGCCCATGACATCGTCATCATCGACACGCCGCCCAAGGCCGACAGCGACCTGCGCCCCGCGCTGCGCGCCGCCGACCTGGTGCTGATCCCGGTCGCCACCTCCCACGTCGATCTCTGGGCGGTCGAGGCGGTGCTGGACCTGACCGAGCGCGCCGAGAAGCCCGCCCTGATGGTGATGACCCGCGCCCGCCCCGGCACGAGGCTCGCCGCCGACGTGGCCGAAAAGGCGGCCGAGATGCAGGCGATGGTCGCCACCGGCGCGATGGCAAACCGCGTCGTTTATGCCGAAACGCTGGGGCAGGGGCGGTCCGTGCTGGAAGCGCCCAAGAGCCCTGCCCATACCGAAGTGCAGGCGCTGGTGGACGAGATCGCGGCCATCCTCTCCCGCTGAATTGCGAATCGCGCCGATAGCCGACACCTTGCCGCGACCACGGGGCAAGGAGACCGGCGCATGGCCACCGAACACAGCACCACCCACTCCGCCGAAGAGGACGCGCGCAACCGCGACATCCTGATCTGGGTGAACGGCGCGCTGAAGCCGCGCGACCAGGCGGTGGTTTCGGTCTACGACTCGGGCTTCATGCTGGGTGACGGCATGTGGGAGGGGATGCGGCTCTACAACGGCAAATGGGCCTTCTTCGACGAACACATGGACCGGCTGTTCGACAGCTGCCGCGCCGTCAGCCTCGACATCGGCATGGACCGGGCCGGGGTGCTGGCCGCCCTGACCGAAACGGCGCAGGCCAACGGCATGACCCACGACGTCCACTGCCGCCTGATGGTCACGCGCGGCGTCAAGGTGCGCCCGTTCCAGCACCCCAAGCTGTCGCAATCCGGCCCGACCGTGGTGATCATCATGGAGCACTCGAAACCCGTGGACACCCTGCAATCCGCCGGGATCCGGCTGGCGACCGTCCCCCAGGTGCGCGGCCTGCCGACCAGCCAGGACGCGAAATACAACTCCCACTCCAAGCTCAACTGCGTCATCGCCTGCCTCCAGGCCGAACAGGCGGGCGCGGACGAGGCGCTGATGCTCGACCCGCATGGCTTCGTGAACACCACCAACGCCTGCAACTTCTTCATCGTCCGCAAGGGCGAGGTGTGGACCTCGACCGGCGACTACTGCATGAACGGCGTGACCCGGCAGAAGGTGATCGACCTCTGCCGCGCCAACGGCATTCCCGTTCACGAGCGCAACTATTCGCTGGTCGATGCCTATGGCGCGCAAGAGGCGTTCCTGACCGGCACCTTCGGCGCGCAGACACCCGTGGCCTCGATCGACGGCAAGGCCATCGGGGCCGAGGGCGGGCGCGGCCCGGTCTTCCGCCGCATCCGCGACCTCTACAAGGCGCTGGTGATGGAGAGCACGCAATGACCCGCTACGCCGAACACCGCGCCCTCGCCCGTTCGCTGGGCGTCGATGCCGTGGCGCTGGTGCCGGGGCCGAATTTCGTGCGGCTGATGAAGCAGGACTTCCACAGCCACGAGCGCCCGCTGGTGCTGGTGATCCCCGCCGACGGTCCGGTCGCGGCCATCGTCCCCAACCTCGAACTCGCCTCCTTCGCCCTGTTGGGTTTCGAGGGCGAAGTCTTCGACTGGCGCGACCAGGTCGGCTATGCCGATGCCTTCGCCGCGCTGGCCCGCCACCTGCCGCTGCGCAGCCTTGCCGTCGAAGGCCAGGTGATGCGCGTCTTCGTGCATCACGCGCTCATGGCCGCTTACCCCGGTCTCACCATCATCGACGCCGAACGCGCCATCTCGGGCCTGCGCCTGCGCAAGACACCCGACGAGATCGCCGCGATGGAGGGCGCGATCCGTATTTCCGAGGCCGCGCTCGAGGACGTGCTGGCCGAAGTGCGCGCGGGCCAGACCGAACGCCAGATCGAATCCCGCCTGGTCCAGGCCCTGTTCCACCACGGCGCCTCCGAGCTGGCCTTCGGCCCCATCGTCGCGGCGGGCGAGAACTCGGCGCTGCCCCACGCCCACGCCCGCGATGTCCCGGTGCGCGCCGGCGATGCCCTGCTGTTCGACTGGGGCGCCCGCCACGGCGGTTTCTGCGCCGACATCACCCGCACGGTCTTCGTCGGCCACGCCGCCGACGAGGCGCACCAGGTCTATGAAACCGTGCTGGCCGCCAACCTCAGGGCGCATGCGATCACCCGCCCCGGCCTCACCGCCCACGACATCGACGACGCGGTGACGGGCGTGCTCGAAGCGTCCCCTTTCGCCGACCGCATCCGCACCAAGACCGGCCACGGCCTGGGGCGCGAGGTCCACGAAGGCCCCTACATCATGCGCGGCAACCCGCAGGTGCTCGAACCCGGCATGGTCTTCACCAACGAACCCGGCCTCTACAAGGTCGGGCGTTTTGGCGTGCGGATCGAGGATGACATGCTGGTGACGGAAGACGGCAACCGCTCGCTCACGCAAATGCCCAAGGCGTTGCAGATCGTCGGTTAGATGATGAACCGCAGCAACAGCAGGGCCGACCGCAGCAGCACCTTGTTGGAGTTGAGCGCCGCCGCGATCCGGACGTGATGCTCGCCCACGCTGGCCGACCGCAGCAGCTTGGTCTCCGCCTGTTCCAGCGCATCGGCAAAGGCGGCCTTGGCGGCGGGCAGGGTGTCGGCCCGGATCGCCCGGAACTGCTGGTTGCCCGCCCGCACCTGCGGCGCCGCGCGGTCCAGGTTGCGGCGGACGGTCCGGTTCAGCGACCGCTCCACATCCTGCAGGATCACCCGCGCCTGGTTGAAGGCCGGCTGCCCCGCCAGCAGGGCCGTGGCCTGCCCGTACACCTGGCTGTAGCAATCGTAGCGGTATGCCGCCGGCAGGCGTTGCTGGCAGCCCCGCACGCCGCCGGTCAGCATGTTGACCACCGCTTTCGTTGTCGCCGGGTTGGCCCTGGCCGCCGGTGCCGGGGTTGCAGACTTCGGCACATATCCCACGCCCCCGCCATCGCCATAGGCCAGCGCCAGGTCGGGCAGAACCAGGGCGGCAATCACGAACGCGCGTAAAAGTCGGGACAACATGGCGGGGCCTTTCTCGGGTGGCAATTTCCGCCAGACTAGCACGCCACGACCGCCCGGCGAAGTGAACCAGGTCACACCGCGGCCGTCGACTCCCGATGGATCGACGAAAACGCCCAGTCCTCGGGCCGGGCAACCAGCCCGCGCCGTACCGGCGCGAACCAGCAGCGGCGGACCAGGTCGGCGTATTCCGTCATGCCCGTCACCGGCAGCGCCGCCCGCGCCGGTTGCCAGCGGACGAGTCCCGGCCCCACGGCATCGGCCAGCCCGCGCCGGATCGCCCGCCAGCGCCCCGCGACGTCCAGATCGCCCGTCGGCAGCGTCCAGATGCAGTCCAGCCGGTCCGGCAGCGCGACCCAGGCATCCAGCCGGAAGGGCCGGTTCCGCTGAACGCGTGCCAGGACGCCGGGCAGCGCCATCAGCGCGTCTTCGGGCAATCCCCGACGTGGATCGGCAATGGCGAAGCTGAAATACAGCGTCGTCGGAATGGCCAGACCTATCGTTTGATGCAACATGGCGTCAGAAGTTCCAGCACATCGTTAATGAATCGTGAACGAATCGTGAAATTCGGCCCGCACGGCCGTCAAGGATTCGCCCTTCGGTTGAATTTCGGCGTTCTGCACCGGTCAGACCTGGTTCCTGCTGTTGGCGCATTGCGCCCCGATCACTCATTGCGGCCCAAATTGGCCATTCTGTGGCACCTTCAAGCCCGCTTTGCGGCAGCCCCGTCGGTGACGTCCTTCACAGTCACCACGCGCCGATGCCGCTATTCTCCCGCCATGGCCGCTGATTCGGCCGGCACGGCAAAGCGGGAGCCAAGGCGATGAGCAAGGAAGACGTAATCCAGCAAGCCCAGTCCGCCGAGGGCAAGAAGGCGCGCTTCAAGAAGCTCGAGACCGAACCGACCGGCACGAGGGAAAAGAAGCTGCCCAAGGACGTGAAGGCGGGGCTGGAAGAACATTTCGGAGTCAAGCTTGGCAAGGTGCGGGTGCATACCGGCGGAAACATCAAGGACATATGTCGTGAACTGAAAACGAAGGTCTTTACCATCGACCAGAACATCTACTTTGCCAAGACCGGCGATGCCAAGAATACCGAGATATTGACCGCGCAACTGACCCAGGTCATCCAGATGTTCAACGACAAGATGAAAAAGAAGACCAAGGAAGGCCGTGCGGTTGTGGGCAAGAAGTGACGCTCCGCGAACACATTCGCGCGACGGCATTGATTCCGCCGCGAGGGCGACTCATCATCGGCCTGTCCCGTCCTGCCACCGGAGTACCGTCATGATTTCCCGCCGCAGCCTTCTCGCCAGCGCCACCGCCAGCCTGGCGCTGCCCACCGTCCTGCGCGCCGCCCAGGAACCCTTCGACATCCAGCCGCAATACGTCTGGACAAGGCGCGAGCTCGACATGGCCCCGGAACCCGGCCAGATCATCATCGCGCCCAGCCGGTTCTACCTCTACCTCGTGACCGACAAGCGCAAGTCGATCCGCTACGGTGTCGCCGTCGGCAAGGAGGGGCTGGAGTTCCGCGGCACCGCGCTCGTGCAGGTCAAGAAGGAATGGCCGACCTGGCGCCCGACCAACGACATGATCAAGCGGGCGCCGAAGACCTATCACAAGTTCGTCAACAACGACTACGTCCAGCCCGGCGGCCCCGGCAACC
>JAGRMS010000314.1 GCA_020441135.1 Pseudooceanicola sp. | reverse complement strand
ACCGGTCCTGGTACAACCGGGGCGTGGTCGAAAAGGTCTTCGGCTTCTGCTCGGACGGGGAACGCGAGCGGTTCTTCGAACAGGTCGCGCCTTTCGAGCAGACGTTGGTGGGCGACGGCATCCGGCTGTTCAAGTTCTGGCTGAACGTCGGGCGGGCCGAGCAGCTGCGCCGCTTCATGGCGCGCGAGGGCGACCCGCTGAAGCAGTGGAAGCTGAGCCAGATCGACGTGGACGGGCTGAAGCGGTGGGACGCCTATTCCGAGGCGATCCGCGAGACGCTGACGCGCAGCCATTCGGACGTGGCGCCCTGGACCATCATCCGGTCCGACGACAAGAAGCGGGCGCGGCTGAACGCGATCCGCACGGTGCTGCACAACCTCGACTATGCCGGAAAGGACAAGAAGGCGCTGGGCAAGATCGACAAGTCGATCTGCGCCGGCCCCGACATCTGGGATGGTTAAGCGCGGCTACCACCACGGCAACCTGCGGCAGGCGCTGGTCGATGCCGCGCTCGACCTCATCCGCGAGAAGGGGCCGACCGGGTTCACGCTGTCCGAGGCCGCCAAGCAGGCCGGGGTGACGCCCGCCGCCGTCTATCGGCATTTCGAGGGTCGCGAGGATCTGATCGCCGAGGCGGCGCGGCAGGGTTACGAGATCTTCGCGGACCTGATGCAATACGCCTACGACAAGGGCCAGCCCTCGGCGCTGGCGGCCTTCGAGGCGACGGGCCGGGCCTACCTGGCCTTTGCGCGGCGTTACCCCGGGCATTACATCGCCATGTTCGAAAGCGGCATCTCGGTCAACCGCAACCCCGACCTGGCGGCGGTGGCGCGCCGGGCCTGGACGGTGCTGGAAAAGTCGGCGGGCGACCTGTCGCGGCACATCCCGCCGGAAAAGCGGCCGCCGGCCTCGATGGTCTCGGCCCATATCTGGGCGCTGAGCCACGGCGTGGTGGAACTGTTCGCGCGGAACTCGCCCGGCTCGCAGAGCCCGTTTCCGCCGGAAGACCTGCTGGAGTCCGGGATCGGGGTGTATCTGCGGGGATTGGGGTTGATCCCGCCGGATGCTTAGGGTGGCGTGCCGCGCGGCACCCGACCGCGGGTGGGCGCTGCAACGGCATTGATCAGCACTTTATGGTGCCAAGACTTCCGACCTCTGTGCCCGCTTCAACGTCGCAAAAGCGCCCGCCCGGGGGGCCGGCTTTGCCGCCTTGATTCCGCGCCATGGGGCACCCGGTTGGTCAGGTGCCGCAGAAGGTGGCCGGGACGACTTCCTCGGGCAACGGCGCGCGGGTGAGGTCATCCGCCTCTAGCTGGTCCTCGTAAGGCGTTGACAGCACGGTATTCAGCCTGTGGAAGGGCGCGTAATCGCCCGCCACGGCTGCGGCGATCATCTCTTCCATGCGGTGGTTGCGCGGGATGAATGCGGGGTTCGACCGTAGCATCAGCCCTTCGGCATCCGCTTCGCCGACGATGCGGGCCCGCCAGCTTTCGGCCCAGCGATCAAACGCGTCCCGGTCGGTGAACTGGTCGCGCGCCTTGCCGGTCGCCAGCGCCCGGAAGGTATTGGTGAAATCGGCCTGCCCCTCGGCCATCAGGGTCAGCAGGTCGGCCACCAGCCCGGCATCCTCTTCCCGCGGCTCGGCAATGCCGATCTTGGCAGCGAAGCGGGCAAGCCAGGCGCGGTGGATCATGCCGGGCATGCCGTGGACGATCTCGGTCGCCTCCTCCACCACCGCTTGCGGGTCGTCGTATTGCTGGATCAGCGCCGTCGCCAGCTGGGCGAGGTTCCAGACCGCGATGTCCGGCTGGCTGGCGTAGGCATAGCGCCCGCCCCGGTCGATCGAGGAGAACACCGTCGCCGGGTGATAGACGTCGAGAAAGGCGCAAGGGCCGTAGTCGATCGTCTCGCCCGAGATCGAGGAATTGTCGGTGTTCATCACGCCGTGGATGAAGCCGACCGAAAGCCAGGCGGCGATCAGCTCGGCCTGGGCCGCGCGCACGGCGCGCAGGAGGCCCATCGGGCCGTCGGCCTCGGGGTAGTGGCGCGCGATGGCGTAATCCGTCAGTCGTTTCAGGCTTTCGGTGTCGCCGCGCGCGGCGAAGACCTGGAAGGTGCCGACGCGCAGGTGGCTTCTGGCCACGCGGGTCAGCACGGCGCCGGGCAGAACGGTTTCGCGCCAGACCTCTTCGCCGGTCTCGACCGCCGCCAGTGCGCGCGTCGTGGGGATGCCAAGCGCGTGCATCGCCTCGCTCACCACATATTCGCGCAGCACCGGCCCCAGCCAGGCCCGCCCGTCGCCGCCCCGGCTGAACGGGGTGCGCCCCGCCCCCTTCAGCTGGATGTCGCGGCGGATGCCGTCGCTGCCGACGACCTCGCCCAGCAGGATCGCGCGGCCGTCGCCCAGTTGCGGGTTGTACTGCCCGAACTGGTGGCCGGAGTAGAGCTGTGCCAGCGGTTCGGCCCCGTCGGGGACCGCGTTGCCCGCGAAGACCTCGGCAAAGCCGTCCTCGGCCTCCTCTGGCAGACCGAGAATCCGGGCCAGCGCGCCGTTCCAGGCGACCAGCCGGGGGGATTTCACCGGATGCGGCTTCTGCGCGGCGTAGAAGGCCGTGGGGAGGCGGGCGAAGGAGTTGTCGAAGGGGATGTGCAGGGTCATGGGCCTGAACATAGCCATGGGCGGCGCGAAAGCCAGAGCGGTGCGCGTAGGGCGATGTTGGGCTTGAGTATTTGGAACTGAAAGAAGCAGGGGGTTGTTTGCGGCACCGGCATGGCTAGGCTGCGGCCCATGACCGCCGACCAGATCATCGCCCGCCTTGGCCTTTCGCCGCATCCCGAGGGGGGCCACTTTCGCCAGACCTGGGTGGCGGACAACGCGGGGCGGCCAAGCGGCACCTGCATCTACTTCCTGCTGAAGGCGGGCGAGCAGAGCCACTGGCACCGGGTCGACGCCACCGAGATCTGGCTCTGGCATGCCGGCGCGCCGCTGGTGCTGTCGCTGAGCGCCACCGAGGCCGGACCGGCCCGGGATCACCTGCTGACGCCCGACCTGGAGCAGGGCGAGCCGCAGCGGATCGTGCCGGAAAACCATTGGCAATCCGCGCGCTCCACCGGGAGCTTCACCCTGGTCAGCTGCACCGTTTCGCCCGGGTTCCGCTTCGAAGGCTTCACGCTCGCAACCCCGGGATTCGACATCCCGAGAGACTAGGGCAGCGAGACGATCCCGCCCCCGACCGCCGCCGGCACGCCGGTGGTGGAGGGTGCCGAGGTCGGCAGGCCGCGCGCGACGCGCACGGCGAGATAGGCGAAGGCCTGCGCCTCGAGCATGTCGCCGTCGAGACCGGCGGCCTCGACCGGCTCCACCGCGCAATCGAGCCCCGCGGCGAGCATCGCCATCAGCACGGGGTTGTGGCGGCCGCCGCCGGTGACGAGCAGGCGTGTGGGCGGCGCGGGGCAATGCTCCATCCCCTGCACCACGGCGGCGGCGCACATGGCGGTCAGGGTCGCGGCGGCGTCAGTGTCCGAAAGCGGTTCCACCAGCTGCGAGGCAAACGCAAAATCGTTGCGGTCCAGCGACTTGGGCGGCATTCTAGCGAAATAGCGGGCGGCGAGGAACTGTTCCAGCAGCCCTTCGGCCACCCGGCCCTGCGCGGCGAGTGCGCCGCCCGCGTCCATCTCGCGCCCCAGCCGCGTCATCATCAGGTCGTTGACGGGGGCGTTGGCAGGGCCGGTGTCGAAGGCCAGAAGCGCGCCCGGTTCCTCGGGCATTGCCTTCGCGGGGTCGATCCAGGTGAGGTTGCCGACGCCGCCGAGGTTCAGGAAGCAGAGCGGCTCACGCGCCCCGATCCACTTCGCACAGGCGAAGTGAAAGAACGGCGCGAGCGGCGCGCCCTCGCCGCCAAGGCGCACGTCGTCGCTGCGGAAGTCCCAGACGACGGGTGTGTCCAGCGCCGCCGCCAGCGCCGCGCCGTCGCCCACCTGCAACGTGCCGCGCCCGCGCGGATCGTGGGCAAGGGTCTGGCCGTGAAAGCCGATCAGGTCGACGCCCTCGAACCCCTTCAGCGCCTCGATATGCGCGGCATCGACCACGGTGCCGGCCGCTTCGACCTCCGGCCCGTCCCAGCACCCCAGGGCGGCGCGCAGCACGGCGCATTCCGGTGGCAGGTACGCCCGATAACCGCTTTCGCCAAAGGCAGAAATCGACACACCGTCGGTCTCGACCACCGCCGCATCGACACCGTCCAGCGACGTCCCGCTCATCGCTCCCAGCGCGCGCAGCACGCCGGTCCGCGGAATGGCCGCATTCATGGCCTTTTCCTTTGCCTGCCCCATCCCTATACACTGCCCCGCGCACCCAATCAGAGGCAAGCCATGACCTACCACCCCAAATCGGATTTCATCCGCGTCATGATGGAACGCGGCTTTCTGGCCGATTGCACCGATTACCAGGGCTTCGACGACGCCCTGAGCGCGGGGGTGGTGCCGGGCTATATCGGCTTTGACGCGACGGCGAAGTCGCTGCATGTCGGCAGCCTGATCCAGATCATGACGCTGCGCTGGCTGCAGAAGACCGGGCACAAGCCGATCACGCTGATGGGCGGGGGCACGACCAAGGTGGGCGATCCGTCGTTCCGGGCGGACGAGCGGCCGCTGCTGACGCCCGCGCAGATCGACGCCAATATCGACGGGATCAAGCAAGTCTTCGCGAAATACCTGAGTTATGGCGACGGGCCGACCGATGCCATGATGATCAACAACGCGGAATGGCTCGACAGCCTGAATTACCTCGATTTCCTGCGGGACATCGGGCGGCACTTCAGCGTCAACCGGATGCTGTCGTTCGAATCCGTGAAGTCCCGGCTGGACCGCGAGCAGTCGCTGTCCTTCC
>JAGRMS010000313.1 GCA_020441135.1 Pseudooceanicola sp. | reverse complement strand
GGGATTTGGCACGGCCCCAGATGTTCTCGCCCATCCGGCGGTCGATCTTGACTATGGTCCCGGTCACGCTTGTTGACCGGGGATTTGGCACGGCCCCAGATGTTCTCGCCCAGCCGGCGGTCGATCTTGTACTTGGCAGAGGTGCGTTTGGTCACCGTCTGATCTCCTTCGATGTGGCCGCGGGTGCGGCGGTTGAAGGGCGTTGTCCTTTGGGCCGAAGCCCCGACAGGCATCCCCTTGCGGGGGCCACCAACACCAACGAAGCCGCGCTTATAGACGTTCGCGCAACGGAGTCAACCGGGGCCTCCCAAGCGATTTCGAGGTCAATCCATGTGCTACGCCAGGCGTCCATTGCCAATCTGGAAACAGTCCTTTTACGGCGTATGCGGGCGGGTATCGCCAACTTGCCTAAAAGTTGCCACGATTGGCGGCGAGTTCCGGGGCATCGCAATTCTGACGAGTGACCCTGGAGAATACCCCATGACCATCAAGACCACCCTCGCCGCCGCTGCAATCGCCCTGTCCGCTACGGCCGCAAGCGCCGCGCCGCTGATCGAGCAGTTCGACAGCTTCCCGGCGTGGGAGAGCGGCTGGCTTGGCACCAACAGCAACATCCAGAACTTCTACGGCGTCGGGATGGACCGCGGCAACCAGGCCTACGGCCTGTGGGTGCAGGACACTGTCAACGACTCGACTGTCGACGTCATGTTCAACGCACTGTTCGGCGCGTCGCTGACGTCGTTTGCCATGGATGTGGCAAGCTTCGTAAACAATACCCTCGAGATCTATGACATCGGCGGCAACGTCCTGGGGACGTTCAGCAACTTCACCAACTCGTCCTACACCACGGCGGTCAACGTCGGCGTGACCTCGACCAACGGTATCGGCGGTTTCCGTTTCTCGTCCGCCGGCACGGCCGGCAACACCTGGATCGACAACGTGACGGTTGACGCGAACCCGGCCCCGGTTCCTCTGCCGGCCGCGCTGCCGATGCTGCTGGCCGCACTGGCCGGGTCCGGTATCGCCCTGCGCCGCCGCAAGGGCGCCTGATCTTTCGCAGGATGCAAAGCGCCCGCCCGGTGCAATCCGGGCGGGCGTAGCCGTTACACGGCCTCAGACGAACCCGAGATCGTCGCGCAGGTTGTCAAAGTCGTTGATCCCGACGACGGTCAGCTTGTTGCCGCCGCCAAAGTCGAAGATCAGCGAGTCGGCGGTCTCCTCGACCAGTGCAGCCAGCTTGTTCGCAGTCAGCTTGCCGGTCACGAGCGAATGTTCGAACACCACCTTGTCGACATCATCCTTGAAGTCGCGAATGGTGTCCGATCCGGCGCCAAAGACGAAGGTGTCCTTGCCAAGACGGCCGATCAGCACGTCGTTGCCCTCGCCGCCGTCGAGCTTGTCGTTGCCTCGTCCGGCGTCGATCTTGTCATTGCCGCCGGCTGCGTCGATCACGTCGCGCTTGGCGCCGGTCACGAAGACTTCGCGCCGGTCCGTTCCGATCAATTCCTGCGCCTGCGCCGCGCCATATTCCAGCATGTCCAGCATCTGGGCCATGACACCTTCCTTCGTGCCGTCGCCGGTGTCGGATTCCCAGGTGATGACGACCTTGCCGTTCTTCAGCGTGGTGATCGCGCCGTTCTCCTGATCGCCGCCTTCGGTGCTGTTCACGATCAGCGGCTTGCCCAGCTTGACGCCGTTCGCGTCGAACCGTTGCGCCATGATCGCCGCGCCGTCGCCGTCCTTGTCGCCGTGGTCGGTCCACGTCACCATGAAGCCGCCGTCCTTCAGCTTGGTGATCTCGGCCTGGTTCTGGTCGGCCTTGCTGCCGGTGTGGACCTTGATCGCGGGGGCCAGCGGCGCGAGGTTCTTCTTGAACACCTGCACGTAGACGTCATCATGCGGCGTCGCGCCGCTGGTCGTCTCGGTCCAGGTGATCGCGAACATCCCCTTCTTCAGCATGACCACTCGCGGGTCCGAGGCATCGCCGGTCAGGCCGGAGTCCGCCAGCACGACCCGTTCCTGCAGCTTGAAGGCCAGCCCCTGCACGCGCGGTTCCTCGAAGATCTGGAACTGGATCAGCCCGTCGCTGCCATCGGGATCCGAGGCGACGGTGCCGACGACGAGGATGTTCTGGTCGTCCATCTTGGCGAGGTCGCCGAAGGTGGTGACGCCCATCTGGCTCGACTCGGCATCCATGTAGTTGCGCGACCACTGGCCGTTGGTGGGCAGACGGTCGGTGTTCGCCGTGTATTGGTCGACGGTGAACTGGAACTCGGCATGGAGGAAGTCGCGGACATAGTAGCCCGTGGCGAAGTGGTCGCCGCCGAGCGAGATGACGCGGGGTGCGATGGCGTCGAGGCCCGCTGCCTCGGGGTCGTTCTGGCCGTAGCGGACGCGTTCGAAGTTGTAATATTCCTGGTCCGGTCCGGTTTCCTCGAAGTCGAAGATCTTGGAACGGGTGCGGATGTTCTCGGCCACGAAGTCGCGGGCGACGGGCACCTCGTCGCGGTTGATGTTGGTCGGGCTCCAGATCGCGTTGGTCTGCCAGACCCAGCTGCCCTGCCCGTTCTCGTTATAGGCGATGTCGGGGTTCTCCTGGTCGCCGATCGTCATGTCCGAGATCAGGAACTCGCCGCCCTTCTTGGTGCCGTTGGCGCGGAAGATCTGGCCGTAGACCCCCAGCCCGTCGCCGTCCTGGCCCTGGCTTTCCCAGACGATCTGGAAGCCGCCCGTCTTCGGGTCGGCGTCGATGGCCGGGTCGCCCTGGCGGTTCTTGGTGTAGGTGTTGACAAGGAATTCAGCGCCGCTGGCGCGGAAGGAGGCAACCATTTCCGTTCTCCAAATGACTTGAGTGGTATCGGATCGTTAAAAAGGGACTTCGATGCACGAAATGCGCGCATCATCGTCGCAAGAATGGCCGGGCCTGTCAACCGGCCTCAGGCCGCTTCGTGCCGCAGGATCGCCGCTTCGGAGGCAGTCAAATTGCGGCGAGCGAAGTCGCCGTAGCGGTGCGGGTCGCGGGCAAGGTCGGGGTCGAGCGCGAGCAGGCGCAGGCGGTCGAATTCGTCAAGTGCGCTCAGTTCGGCGCTGGCGGGGTGGAAGCTTTCGCATTCCACGCCATTGGCCCACAGGACGTGGTGCGCGGGCAGCAGCAGGTGGATGTAGGTCACACCGCGCGACAGGTTGTCGACGCTGACGCTGCCGAAGTTCACCAGATCGCGCGCCGCCACCAGCACCTCGCGCGTGTTGAACAGCGCCTGGGCGACAGGGCCGCGGATCAGCATCCGGTGGCCGGGAGAGACGAGCAGCTCCTGGTCGGGGCGCTCGACCCCCAGCGCGCCGGGGCCGATGCGGATCGGGCGCAGGCGGGGTTCCACATGCAGGCGCGCGCCGCTGATGCGGCGGCTACCGATCCAGCGGATCTCCTGCGGGCCACTGTCGGCGGTCAGCACGCTATCGCCGGCGCGCAGCTCCTCGACCCGGCGCGGGCCATCCGGCGTGCTGATCGCCGTGCCGGGGGTGAAGCAGATGACGCCCGCGCCGGGGTCGTCGCCGGTGCGGCCCAGACGGCCGAGGGCAACGTGGACGACGAACAGTTCGGCCTCGCGCGGGGGGAGCTCGTCGACGAACATCAAGAGCGGAGGCTGGCCCCGCGCGACCTCGATCACCGTGGCGGTGTAGCCGCGGATGCCGTCGGTGACGACAAAGCGCGCCTCCATCAGAGGATCGTCGCGTTCGGGCATCGTGGCGCGCAGGGCGTCACCCAGCACCTGCCCCACCATCCGCCGAACCTTGCGCGCGGCCCGCTGTCGCAACGCGGCCTGGTCGTCGGACCGGTCGAGCCTCAGCACGTCGTTCGGCCCGTCCACCCGCACCGCCTCGCCCGTCCAAGCCCAGGCCATGCCAACCCCCAGCGCCTCGATCGGCGTGGCCTGGCCTTCCACCTCGGTCTGTGACCATGACATGACGAACGTGCCGCGAAAGCCCGTCTTCATCTGCCTGTCTTCCTGCCTGCTTCTTCTTGTTGGCCGAAAGGTTAACAGACGAAGGGTCAGGCGAGGCCGGTTTTTCGCGCAAGCCGCTGAAAGCGTGTCCTTTGCGCCGCAGTCAGCCGCACTTGGAGTGGCCGCAGGAGGCGCAGGTCATGCAGCCTTCGACCATGCGCATCTCGTATTGGCCGCATGAAGGGCAGGCCTTGCCGCGGGGGGTGTCGAGGTTGACGACCTGGGCCTGCGGGTCGGTCTTGAGGCCCATCCCCTCGCCCGCGATGAAGCCGATGGCGATCATGTGGCGTTCGATCACCCCGCCGATGGCGGCGAGGATCGAGGGGATGTACTTGCCCTGCATCCACGCGCCGCCACGGGGGTCGAAGACGGCCTTCAGCTCCTCGACCACAAAGCTGACGTCGCCGCCGCGCCGGAACACGGCGGAGATCATGCGGGTCAGCGCCACGGTCCAGGCGAAATGCTCCATGTTCTTNNGAGTTGATGAAGACCTCGAACGGGCGGCGGTGGCCGGCCAGCACGATGTCGTTGATGGTGATGTAGAGCGCGTGTTCGCTGTCGGGCCATTTGACCTTGTAGGTCTGCCCCTCGAGCGCCTGCGGGCGGTCGAGCGGGTCGGACATGTAGATGACGTCGCCGTGGGGCGTGCGGGGTTCGGCGGGGGAGGTGGTGATGACTTCGGGGGCGGGGTTGGTGTCGCCGAAAAGGAGCCAGCCTGCCGTTACTTTGAGGGCCGGAGCCAACTTCGCCGCCGCATTCTTCGAGAGTTCGTTGTAACCGGTGAAGAAATTGCTCAGTTGCGACTTGGTAAGGCCAGCGGCATCAGCCAGCTGCTTCTGACTGGCAAATCCCGCCTCTTTCATTGCCCAAGTCAGGCGTTCGAGGGGTGTGTCCAACTTCGGCTTCTTCTCTTCAGAAATGCTCAACACACTGCCGGTGACATCATTCGGACGGTAGGTCGTGCACCCCTTGCAACCGGTATCCCAGGCCAGCATGTAGACGTCCTTGAACGCCTCGAAGGAGATGTCCTCGGGGCAGTTGATCGTCTTGGAAATCGACGAATCCACCCATT
>JAGRMS010000312.1 GCA_020441135.1 Pseudooceanicola sp. | reverse complement strand
CGAACATCAGCGTCGTCGCGCCGTTCGCAAGGGGCCCGTAGACGATATAGCTGTGCCCCGTGACCCAGCCCACGTCCGCCGTACACCAGTAGACGTCGCCCTCGTGGTAGTCGAAGGTGATCTGGTGCGTCATCGCGGCATAGACCAGGTAGCCGCCCGAGGTATGCACGACGCCTTTCGGCTGGCCGGTAGAACCGGAGGTGTAGAGGATGAACAGCGGGTCTTCCGCGTTGATCTCCTCGGCGGGGCAATCGGCCGGAACCTTGTCCGCCTCTTCGTGATACCAGAAGTCGAGATCGTTCCGGAAGGCGATCTGCTGGCCGGTGCGCCGCACGATCAGGCACTTGACCTCGTGCATCACGTTGATCAGCGCCTGGTTCACGTTGTCCTTCAGTTTGGTCACGCGGCCGCCGCGCGGGGCGCCGTCGCTGGTGATGACCACCTTGGCGTCGCACCCGTTCACCCGCGCGCCCAGCGCATCGGGCGAGAAGCCGGCGAAGACAACCGAGTGAATCGCCCCGATCCGCGCACAGGCGAGCATGGCGTAGGCGGCCTCGGGGATCATCGGCATGTAGATGACGACCCGGTCGCCCTTGCCGACACCCATCGACTTCAGCACGTTGGCCATCCTGCACACTTCACCGTGCAGCTCGCGATAGGTGATGTGGCGGGCGGCGTCCTTCGGATCGTCGGGCTCCCAGATGATCGCGGTTTGGTCGCCGCGCGTCGCCAGATGCCGGTCGATGCAGTTCGCCGCGACGTTCAGCGTTCCGTCGCCGAACCACTCGATCTTGACCTGTCCCAGCGTGAAATCGACGTCGCGAACGGTGGTATAGGGTTTGATCCAGTCGAGGCGCTTGCCCTGTTCGCCCCAGAAGCCCGCGGAATCGCGGATCGAGGCCTCGTACATGGCGTCATACTTGGCTGCGTCGACATGAGCGCGCGCGGCGGTCTCGCCAGATGGCGGATAGACCGTTGCGGCTGTGGTCTCGGATTGCGCGGATGTGCTCATTGACAGGTCCTCCCTCTGGCAGTCTGGCCGGTTTCCGGCGCCGGTTCCAGCCGAACCGCGCCATCCTTCCCCGCGGCGGATCATAGTCGCATCGGAAAATTTTGGAATAACTTTATGTAAAGAAACGATTTGCTTGTAAACGAACCTCTCAACTCGAGCCGGATTTGTAAACTTCCGTGCCGCGTGCGGGCGGAGTCCGTTTCAAGTCAACGATATGGCTGTCAACAAATCTGGCAGGGGTTGGCGACCCTATGCCACCGGTCCTCCCATGCCCGGATCGGCCCGACGGTGTGACATATTGTTTCGGGGGCCTCCGGTGTCCGTGACCGGCCTTCATGGGTTGGCATCCTTGCCGCGCCACGCTAGCTTGCGGCCAAGCTTCCCAGGAAATCGGGACGCACATAGGGAGAGAAATCATGAACAAGATGCTGACCGGGGCCGTCGCTGCCTCTGTTGCCTTCGGCTTTGCAATGGAAGCCGCCGCCACCGAATGGAACGTCTCGGTCTGGGGCAAGCGCCGCGCCTTCACCGAGCATATCGAGAAGATCGCCGAACTGGTGTCGCAGAAGACCAATGGCGAGTTCACCATGAACATCAGCTATGGCGGCCTGTCCAAGAACACCGAGAACCTCGACGGCATCCAGATCGGTGCCTTCGAGATGGCGCAGATCTGCGCAGGCTACCATGAGGACAAGAACCCGACTCTGACCGTGCTGGAACTGCCCTTCCTGGGGGTCAGCACGCTCGAGGAAGAAGTCGCCGTCTCCGACGCCGTCTATGCGCACCCGGCGGTGCAGAAGGACATGGAGCGGTGGAACGCCCGCCTGCTGATGTCTTCGCCGATGCCGCAGTACAATCTGGTGGGTCGCGGCGATCCGCGCGAAACCCTCGAGGCAATGTCGGGCATGCGCGTCCGTGCCACCGGCGGCCTGGGCGAAGCCTTCCGCACCGTGGGCGCCGTGCCGACGTCCGTGACGTCCGCGGAAGCCTACAACGCGATGGAGTCCGGCGTGGTCGACACCGTCGCTTTCGCCCCCCACGCGCACCTGTCGTTCCGCACCATCGACCAGGCCACCTGGTGGACCGAGAACCTGAACCCCGGCACCGTGAACTGCCCGGTTGTCGTGAACATCGACGCCTACAACGCGCTGACCGACGCCGAGCGCGAGGCGCTGGATGGTTCGGTCGACGAGGCGATCAAGTATTACATCGAGTTCTACAACAACGAGACGATGGCCAAGTGGAACCAGACGCTGGATGAAAAGCACATCAAGCGGGTTCACTACACCGACGATCAGATCGCGAGCTTCCGCGACATGGCCGCCGGTCCGGCGCGCGAGGCCTGGATCAAGAAGATGAACGATGCGGGCATCCCGGGGCAAGAGCTCTACGACATCGTGGTCGAGACGCTGAAGAAGGCCAAGTCGGGCGGCTGATCCGCGCGCGAACCGACCTTGTGAAACCGCCGCCGCGCCCGCACGGTGCGGCGGCGGACCCATATAAGAACACCTGAAACGGGGGATTGGCGGATGGCGGGAAGCTCTCCGGTACTGGCCGACGGCTCGTTGCTGAGCCGTCTGGATCGCGGGCTGTTCAAGGCCGAAACCTTCTTTGCCCTGCTGAGCGGCGTCGCCGTCTTCCTGCTGATGGTGCTGGCCGTGGTGTCTGTCTCGGGCCGCAATGCCTTCAACAGTCCGCTGCCCGGCTATGTCGACTGGATCGAATTTGCGATGCCGCTGATCGCCTTCCTCGGCATCGCCTATACCCAGCGAAGCGGCGGCCACATTCGCATGGATATCCTTGTCGGCCGCCTGAAGGGTCGCCCGCTCTGGGCCGCCGAGTTTCTCACCACTGCCGTCACGCTGCTGCTGATCGTGCTGCTGATCTGGGGCAGCTGGGCGCACTTCCTGCGAAGCATCGACTTTTCCGCCCCTCTGTGGAGCCGCGACAGCTCCATCGACATCAAGCTGCCGCTCTGGCCCGCCAAGCTGCTCGCGCCGGTGGCCTTCGGCATCCTCGGGCTGCGGCTGCTGCTGCAACTCTGGGGCTACGCGCGCGCCTTCGCGGGCGATCTCGCCCACCCGGTCGCCGTGCCGATCACCCTCTCGGCCGCCGAGCAGGCCGCCGAGGAAGCCGCGCACGTCAGCGGCCTGGAACGCTGAGGGAGCACGCGCATGGAACCCATTCAGATCGGCCTCGTGGTCACGGGTCTTCTTTTCGTCGTCGTGCTGCTTGGCATGCGGGTCGCCTTTGCCGCCGGTCTCGCCGGGCTGATCGGCCTTGTCTGGATCTTCTGGGCCAAGAAAGGCTATGACGTCAGCCAGCTTGGCTGGGCGCTTGGCGTCGCGGTCAAGACGGCGGGGCAGGTGCCCCATTCCAAGATCGCCAGCCAGGAGCTGAGCCTGATCCCGACCTTCATCCTGATCGGCTATCTCGCCTATTACGCCGGTCTGACCAAGTCGCTGTTCGAGGCGGCGAAGCGCTGGCTCGGCTGGATGCCCGGCGGGCTGGCGGTTTCCACCGTCTTCGCCACGGCGGGCTTCGCCGCCGTCTCGGGCGCCTCGGTCGCCACCTCGGCGGTCTTCGCCCGCATCGCCATCCCCGAGATGATCGCCAACAACTACGACAAGCGATTCGCTGCCGGAGTCGTCGCGGCGGCCGGGACACTCGCCAGCCTGATCCCGCCCTCGGCGATCCTGGTGATCTACGCGATCATCGTCGAGCAGAACGTCGGCAAGCTGTTGCTGGCCGGTTTCATCCCCGGCGCCTTCTCGGCGGTGGTCTACGGCACGTTGATCGTCGGCATGGCGCTGGTCATCCCCGGTTTCGGCCCCCGCGTGGGCGGCTTCACCTGGCGCGAGCGTTTCGTGTCGCTGCCGCCCGCCTTTCCGATCTTCTTCGTCGTCCTCATCATCATCCTGTTCATCTACAACCCCTTCGGCGGCGACGCCTGGGGCACGCCGACCGAGGGCGGCGCGCTCGGAGCTTTCGTCGTCTTCCTGATGGCGCTCTGGAAGCGGATGTCGTGGAGCCAGTTCAAGGACGCCCTGCTGGAAACCGCCAAGCTCTCGGCGATGATCTTCACCATCATCTGGGGCGTGTTGATCTACGTCCGCTTCCTCGGCTTCGCCGACCTGCCGGGGGCTTTCTCGGACTGGATCACCTCGCTGGAACATTCGCCGATGATCACGCTGATCATGATCCTGCTCGCCTACGCGGTGCTCGGCATGTTCATGGACGCCATCGGGATGCTGCTGCTGACCCTGCCGGTGGTCTATCCGGCGGTCATGGCGCTGAACGGCGGAGAACACGTCAGCGCCGCCGACAGTGCCTTTGGCATGGATGGCACGGCCTGCGCGATCTGGTTCGGCATCCTCGTCGTCAAGATGGCCGAGTTCTGCCTGATCACGCCGCCCATCGGGCTCAACTGCTTCGTGGTGGCAGGCGTGCGCGACGACCTGACCGTGCAGGACGTGTTCCGCGGCGTGACGCCTTTCTTCATCGCGGATGCCGTGACCATCGGCCTGCTCGTGGCCTTCCCGGCCATCGTGCTCTACCTGCCATCGCTTGCCGGATAGGCGTCACCAGCCGGTGACGTCCTCGTCCATGACCTCTTCGCCGTCCTGGACGCGCGGCACCTCGGGATAGCGCGGTTTCGTCATGTGAAACCGCGCGATCTCGGCCCGCAGCATGGCGAGCAGCGTGAGGATATCGGTCTCGATCTCGATCTCGGGCCAGGCGTCCTCGTGGCTGACATCGTGCAGACCGCGGTCGTCGAAGCGCAGCGTGCGCTCCACCGTACCGTCGATCACGAACCGGACATGCCAGGCAGACCGCCCGGTCAGCGGCAGCAGGTCCGGGTGGCAGAACTTCGGCAGCAGCTCGTCGATCAGCAGGTCGGCCTTCTCGGACGTCGACAGCGCGTTGAAGTCCAGCCGGTCCTCGATATCCATGTCGAAGGCGATGGCGGTCTTCAGGTCGGGGCGGAAGCAGACTGCCAGGCGGTCGGCATCCGTCTCGGCCTTCACCCGCGCGCGCCCCTGCGCTACCGCCTTGGCGAAGGTGATCGACTTGCGTTTATAGGCCGGGGCCTGGTCAATGAACTGCATCTGAAATCCCGCAACCGCTGACTGCCTTCACGCCCGCCAGAAATTGCTGGCGCGCGGGCAGGGTGCATGGAAACCTCTGAATTGTAAAGGTTCCAGCGAGCCATCAAGTCTCGGGGATGCCCTTGCCCCGCATCAGCCGCTTCTGCGCCGCGATCCGGAACGGCGCATTGGCCGCGCCAAAGCCCGCATAGCCGCCGCGCCGCTCGACGATCTCGAAGAACATCCCGTGCGCGAAGGGGCGCGAGTAAAGCTGGAAGAATTCGCCCCCGTTCACCCGGTCGTAAAGGATATTGTGCGCCTTCAGCCGCGCCAGCAGTTCGGCCCGAAGGCCGAACCGCGCGTCGAGGTCGTTGTAATAGTTCTCGGGCATCGGCAGCGGCTGGAAACCGGTCTGGGCCAGCCTTTCCGCCGTGGCGAAGATGTCGTCCGTCGCCATCGCGATATGCTGGACCGAGGCGCCGAATGTCTCGGCCAGGAAGTTGCCCGCCAGCGTCCGGTGCGTCTCGGCCCCGTTCAGGGTGAACCGCAGCGCCCCGTCGCGGCTTTCGATGGCCTGGCTGCGCACCAGCCCGTCGGGGTCGATCACGTCGAACATCGGCGATTTCCCCATGCCGGTCAGCGTGGTGTAGAACAGCGTCCAGCTGAGCATGTCCTCGTAGCTCATCGTCTGGGCGATATGGTCGATCCGTGCCAGCCCGGCGCCGACGGGGGCAGGGCCCGTCACGCCGAATTCCACCTTCCAGACGTCCGCCAGCCCGCTGGCCGCGTCGAAGAAATGCAGCACCGACCCGCCAAGCCCCCGGATCGCCGGAATGTCCAGCTCGCCCGGCCCGGTCGGCTGCGAGAATGCCTGCGCCCCCAGCGCCGTCGCCCGCGCCACCGCGTCAGACGCGCTCGCCATCTCCAGCCCGATGTCACAGACGGTCGTGCCCTGCACCCGCCGCGCCGTGGCGGCGTGGCCGGTTGTTTCCTCGTTCAGCACGATCCGCACGCCGCCCTGCTGGAACAGCGTCACCTGCTTGTTCAGGTGGTGGCCCGCCTGCTGAAAGCCCAACCCCCGCAAGATGCCGCGCAGCGTCTCGGCCTCGGCGCCCCCCGCCGCGAACTCGACAAAGGATACGCCCTTGGGCGCAACCGGCGCGGGCATCGGCGCAAGGTCGCCCAGCACCTCGGGCTCCGTCCGCCGCACCGTATCCGCCAGCGCCATCAGCGAGCGATAGCCGTCCTTCGCCACGATCTTCGGACTGCCGCCCCGGAACTGGTCGTTGAAGATCTCCAGGCTCCACGGTCCCGCATAACCCGTCGCCGCCACCGCCCGCGAAAACGCCGCCACGTCCAGGTCGCCTTCGCCCGGCATGTTG
>JAGRMS010000311.1:20906-22078 GCA_020441135.1 Pseudooceanicola sp. | reverse complement strand
AGAGTCGACTTGCCGATGCCCGGATCGCCGCCCACGAGGATGGCTGAGGCGGGGACAAGGCCGCCACCCAGCACGCGGTCCAGTTCGCCAAGCCCCGACTGGGTGCGGGGCGGCGGGGTTTCATGGGTGGCGAGCGTCGAAAGCTCGACAGCCCGGCCCTTGCGCGCGCCAAGCGAGGTGGCGGCCGGACCGGCGGACAGGGGCACGTCCTCGGTAATGGTGTTCCATTCGCCACAGGCGTCGCAGCGGCCCGACCACTTGGGGAAGGACGCGCCGCAGGCGGTGCAGGAGAAGGTCGCGGACTTGGCCATGCGGCGTTTGTGGCGCGTTACCGCTTCGCGGTCAAATGGCTGATGGCGATCGAGGCCAGCACGGCGGCAGTGAACAGGTACAGCCCCCACGCGACCTCGATCCGGGCCAGGCCAATGCCCTTCGCGATGACGACGTAGAGCGCGATCAGGAAAACGTCCGCCATGGCGAGCTTGCCGAGGATTTCCAGCGCAGGCAGCACCCGGCGGCGCAGCTGGCCGAAGTGGATCAGGGCGAGGCCGATGGTCTTGAGGTAGGGCGCGAAGACGGCGAGGAAGGTGACGAGCAGGGCCAGCGCCACGTCGGTCTCCCACAGGGATTGCAGGCCGGAGATCACCGAAATCTCCTCGGTCCCGAACAGCGGCAGGTCGATCCCCGCGCGCAGCAGGGGGGCGAACCAGGCCACGGGGAAGACGATCAGCAGGGCGAGGTTGGCGAGCTTCAGCATGGGTTGCAGGTAAGTGCGGTTCCAGCGAACCGCAAGTCAGGCATTTCGACATCCGGAATCGCTTTTCGCTGCCTCTCGCCTTCGGCTCGAACGCAAAAAGCGATGAAAGAATTTCAGGGCGAAGTCGAAACGCCTTAGACCAGATACCCGCCGTCGCTGTCGTCGCCCGCCTCTTCCAGCAAGGCGGCGATGTCGGGCACCATCACGCGGCGCTTGCCTTCCAGCCGGATCACCCCATCGCGTTTCAGCGCGGAAATCTGGCGGCTGACCGTTTCCAGCGTCAGGCCAAGGTAATCCGCCATCGCCTCGCGCGTCAGCGGCAGGTCGAAGGCGGCGTCGATGCCGGGGGGCAGGTCGGGGCGGGGGTCGCGGCGGGCGATGATCGCCAGCAGGCTCGCGATCTTCTCGCGCGCGG
>JAGRMS010000311.1:0-20894 GCA_020441135.1 Pseudooceanicola sp. | reverse complement strand
GCACCAGCATCCATTCGCGCGCGGCGTCGAGTTCGTCGAGCGTCATTTCCAGCAGGCGGTGCGCGATGTGGGGCGTTTCGCCCATCAGCTTTTCGAACGGTTTCTTGCGGAAGCAGCACATCACCACGTCGGTGGCGGCGGTCACGTCATAGGCCGAGCCATCGCGTCCCGGACGTCCGACGAAATCGGAGGGCAGCAGCAGGCCCACCATCTGGGTGCGCCCGTCTTCCATCGTCTGTGTCAGCGAGGCGACGCCCTGGACGACCGAGCCGACGAAATCCATCTTGTCGTGCGACCAGACGATGGGCTGTCCGGCCTCGAAGTTGCGGTAATACTTGATCGCTTCCAGCCGGGCGAGTTCGTCCGTCTCGCAGCGGGCGCAAACGGCGCGATGGCGGATCGGGCATTCGCCGCATTTGACAAGAGGGGCTTTCGCGGGTGCGTTCACGCGGGACACCTGTTGATCTGCATCAAGGAACGGTTTCCATTCTAACGCGTATCCTGCCGGAATGATAACCAAATCGCACCTCGCACGGCTTGGTCTTTTCGACACGCGCGTGCCCCGCTACACCAGCTACCCCACGGCGCCGCAGTTCGGTGCCCAGGTCGGGGCGTCGCAATTCGCTGACTGGACCGGGCACATCCCCGAGGACAGTCAGATATCGCTGTACCTGCATGTTCCCTTCTGCCGAAGGCTGTGCTGGTTCTGCGCATGTCGCACCCAGGGGACACAGACGCTGGGGCCGATTGCCGCGTATGTGCAGACGTTGAAACAGGAGTTGGCCCTGCTGGGGCAGGTGCTGCCGAAGGGCGTCACGTTGTCGCGGCTGCACTGGGGTGGCGGCACGCCGACGCTGCTGGAGGCGGGGATGATCCGCGACCTGGCGCAGGCGGTCTTCGACGTGACGCCATTGGCACCGGGCGCCGAGTTCTCGGTCGAGATCGACCCGAACGAACTTGGGCCTGCCCGGATGGCGGCGCTGGCCGAGGCGGGGATGAACCGTGCCTCGATCGGGGTGCAGGACTTCGATCCGGCGATCCAGAAGGTGATCGGGCGCGAGCAGAGCTACGAGGTCACGCGCCGCGCGGTCGACATGATCCGGGGGCATGGCATCGAGGGGCTGAACGCCGACATCCTCTTCGGGCTGCCGCATCAGAGCCCCGCGAAGATCACCGAAAGCGTGATGAAGCTGTTGTCGCTGAACCCCTCGCGGGTGGCGCTGTACGGCTATGCCCATGTGCCCTGGGTGGCGCGGCGGCAGACGATGATCCCATCCGACGCGCTGCCGACGCCCGAGGCGCGGCTGGAGCTGTTCGAGACCGCGCGCCAGCTGTTCCTCTGGGACGGCTACGACGAGATCGGCATCGACCACTTCGCGCTGCCCTCGGACGGGCTGGCGGTGGCGCAGAAGGCCGGGCGGCTGCGGCGCAACTTCCAGGGCTATACCGACGATGCCTCCGACGTGCTGATCGGCCTTGGCGCATCCTCGATCTCGCGGTTTCCGCAGGGTTTTGCCCAGAACGCACCCGCCACCTCGGCCTATGTGGCGGCGGTGCGCGACGGGCGCTTCTCGACCGCGCGGGGCCATGCCTTTTCCGGTGACGACGCGCTGCGGGCGCGGTTGATCGAGGCGCTGATGTGCGATTTCCGGATCGATACCGGGGAAATACTCGCCCGGTTCGCCGTGTCCCGCGCCACGCTGGATCAGATGTTTCGGCAGGTCAACGACTCCGTCGACGGGCTGTTGCGCCACGACGAGACAGGGCTGGAGATCCCCGAGGCGCTGCGCCCGCTGACGCGCATCGTCGCGAAGGGCTTCGACGCCTACGGCATGGACCGCAGCCGCCACAGCGCCGCGATCTGAGTCAGGTGGTCTGCGTGCGCAACCCCGTGCGGCTGCGCCAGGCGATCCAGCCCAGCGCGGCGAGGATGGCGGGGGTATAGACCTCGGGCGCCTTGGCAATGACAAGGGCGGCGAGGGCGAGGCGCAGCAAGACCTCCCACCGCGGCAGGCGGGCAAAGTCGAAACGGGCGAGCGCCGAGGCCAGCAGGTAGAGCGCGAGGGCCAGCCGGGCGGTCAGAAGCAGCAGCAAGCCTGGGTGGATGTTGCCATCGTAGCCGGGCAGGAACCCGCCGGCGGCGGTGGGCGAAGGATCCTTGATGGCCGGGTCGATCAACAGCAGCTCCGGGTAGAAGGCGAAGACGAAGGGGATCACGAACATCACGATGCCCGAGCGGACGGCGGAAAACCCGGTGGCCATCGGGTCGGCGCGGGTGATGGTCGAGGCGGCGAAGGCGGCAAGCGCCACGGGGGGCGTGATGGCCGAGGCGACGGCGAAGTAGAAGATGAACATATGGGCGGTGAAGGTGGCGATGCCGAGACCCACCAGCAACGGCCCCATCAGCAGGGCGACGTTGATGTAGGCGGGCACGGCGGGCATCCCCATGCCAAGCAGGACCGCCAGCAGCATGGTCACGACCAGCGCGGCGAACATGGCGACCGGCGAGCCGGAGCCGCCGAGGTCGAGCGCCATGAGCACGCCGAGAATGTCGATGGCGACGGTTTTCGACAGGCCCGTGAAGGTCAGGCAGACGTCGATCACCGTGACGGCGAGGAACATGAGGTAGAGCGTCGAGATGCTCGTCCCGGAGTCCGACAATGCCTCGAGGATCTTGCCGGGCCGCACGCGCACCTCGCGGTCGAGGAACAGCAGCACGATGACCAGCGCCGAGGCCCACCAGCCGACGGCCCCGGCGTCGCCCGCGGCATTCTGGAACAGCTGCATCAGCCATGGGAGGTCGGTGGCGCGGCAGAAACCGTTCTCGACCACGGTGACGGCGCCGAAGAGCGCGCCCAGAGGTCCGCAGCCGATGCTGTCCTTGGGGGTCAGCAGCAGCACCAGGATCAGGATGATCGGCAGGAAGATCTGGAGCAGGTGGATATAGTCCGACCGCGTCAGGCGCATGTCGTCGGTCACTTCGCCCACCTTCTCGATCCCCTGCTTCCGCGCCTGGAACACCACCGACAGGAACAGGCAGAAGAAATAGGCCAGCGCCGGGAGCGCGGCGGCGATGATGATGTCCCGGTAGGGCACGGCGGTCAGCGCCGAGAGGATGAAGGCGGCGACGCCCATCACCGGCGGCATGATCGACCCGCCGGACGAGGCGGCGGCCTCGATCCCGCCCGCAAAGACCTTGGAGAAGCCGCGCTTCAGCATCATCGGGATGGTGAGGACTCCGGTCGCCAGCACGTTCACCACCGGCCCGCCGGTGATGGTGCCGAACAGCGCCGACGACACGATGGCGGCGTGCGCCGGGCCGCCGCGCAGGTTGCGGGTCCAAAGAAAGGCGATCTTGATCAGCGACTGGCCCCCGGCGGAAGAGCCGAACAGGCTGCCGAGGATGATGTAGGGAAAGACCACGTTCAGGATGACGTGGAGGAATTGGCCGAGGATCCCCGAGGCATTGTTGACCAGCGCGTCCTTGACGTTGGGGCGCCCGTCGATGAACTGGCGCGGCTCTCCGCCCAGTTTCGTGACGAGGTATTTCGAGATGTCCTCGGTGCCGTGGAAATACCAGACCAGCACGGTGCCGAAGGTGTAAAGCGCGACCACAAGCGCGACAATGACCAGCGGCAGGCCCCAGACCTTGATGTTGTAGCCCAGGAAGACCAGCATCGACAGGCCCATGATCAGCACCAGCCAGACGCCCGTGGTGGCGCTGCACTTGGGGTCTTCGACGGTATCGGGGATCGGCAGGCCATACAGCTTGGCGAATTCGACCTGGTCCTTCAGCGTCGCCGCGATCATCTCGGCCCGCGCGCCGGTCACGCGGTCGATCAGGCAGACGGAGTCGATCTCGACCA
The DNA here is from genome assembly GCA_020441135.1 of Pseudooceanicola sp. Classification (GTDB taxonomy): domain Bacteria; phylum Pseudomonadota; class Alphaproteobacteria; order Rhodobacterales; family Rhodobacteraceae; genus Seohaeicola_A. The sequence goes on along the minus strand of JAGRMS010000311.1, from coordinate 17,028 downwards.
GGTACGACAGCGAGACGGCGGCGGCGGCGACCACCAGCGCCAGGTCCATGAACAGGCCAAAGGCGCGGCGGGCGGTCGGTCGGTCGGCCCAGTCGACCCACATGGAATGTTTCAGCGCGACGATTACCATCATCAGCATGAAGGCAAGCGGATAGAACCATTCGGTCGGGAAGCGGCGGACCGGGAGCTTGTCGTTGCCGAGCAGCCCGCGCAGCATCTCGTCCCAGCCCGGGATCGCGGGCATCGAGTTCACCGCCCCCATGACGATGAAGGCCAGCGCGAGGATCACGACCAGACGCTGGCGCAGGCCCGGCGGGGGGGCAGAGAGACGGTCGCTCATGAGGGCTCCGGCTTGATAGGGGCGCCGCGCGGGCGGCGCCCGTCTGCGATCAGTCCTTCATGCAGTCGGCGATCTTGAAGCCTTTCTCTTCCCAGGCGCGCACCGCGCCCTTGTGGAAGCGGACCGGGCTGGGGCCGCAGATCGCCATGTCGGGGTTCTGGAAACCGACGTTGGCAGCAAAAGGCGCCTTGGCCATCAGCTGGTCGAGCGTTTCGAGGTGCGCCTTGGTCAGCTGATAGACCAGCTCCTCGTCCATGGCGACGTTGACCAGCACCGACCCGACGGTGGTCAGGCCGCGGAAGGTGTCGTCTTCGGCCTCGATCGACCAGTTGTCACCCAGGCCCTTCTGCGCCGCCTCAACGGTCATCGTCCAGGGCGCGTTGCCGGGGGCCTTGAGGTATTTCTGCATCGCCTCGCCCTCGAAAACCGCCTTGGGGATCGGGAAGGCGCGCATCCGGCCCGCGGCGGACAGTTGCACAACCCGCCCGCTGGGGAAGAGTTCGGGCAGCACGGCCATGTCGGCGGTGCCGTCGGACACGACCGAGACGACCTGGCCCCAGTCGGACTGGATGCCCTTGTAGCCTTCGCCATCCTTCAGGCCGGTCACGATCTGGATGACCGAGCGCGCATTGTTCAGCGCCGCGCCGCTGGGCGGGCCGTTCATCACGGTCCTGCCGGCAATGTCCTCCCAGCCCTTCACGCCCTTGGTCTCGTAGGCAAAGAGGAAGAAGACGCCGAGCGAAAAGGGATAGAGGATGCGCAGCTTGCCGGCCAGTTCCGCGCCCTTTTCCTTGCCAAGGGCGGCATAGGGACCGGCGCCGTTGGCCATCAGGAAAGGCAGCAGCAGCGGGCCGGTGGCGAGGTCGGTCTTGCCTTCGGCGACGTTCAACACCGAGTTGGTCAGCACCTGCCCGTCGGTCAGCTGGATATTGGCGATGCCGCGCTGCGAGGCGACCTCGGTCAGGTGCGCCGGGGCGAGGTAGGCCGATGCGCCGGGCGCGGATGTCTCTGCCGAGAGGATGACCTGGGCCGAGGCCGGGGCGGCCAGCGCGACGCAGAGCGCAAGGGTTGTAAGATGCTTCATGTGGTTCCTCCCTGGAACGGTTCAATGGCCTCTTGCGGGCCGGGCGGGCGTGCTGACGCTGGGTCAACCGCCCTTTGGCAAAAACTGTAGGCAGAAACGTTCGGATCGCGCAAACCTTTGGTGGGGCGCGCCGACATCTCATGCCAGCCGTTGCGACAGCGGGCTTTCGTCCATCAGCCCGGTCAACTGATGCGCCAGCCGTTCCGTCAGGTCGGCGCGAACCGTTGCGGCCTCGGGCGCGTCCCAGAGATTGGTTGTCTCGTCCGGGTCGGCGGCGCGGTCGTACAGTTCGCCCCAGTCGAGCCCGCCGTAAAGCGTCAGCCGGTGGGTCGGCGTCAGCAGCGAACGCACGCGGGCGGGCTTGGCGAACCCGAGGCGCGGCCCGCCGTCGTTGTATTCCACCAGCAGGTCGTCGCGTTCGGGCATGTCGCCGGAGACCACAGGCTGGATCGGGCGGCCCATCATGCCGTTGTAGGGCGCGATCCCGGCGCGGTGCAGGACCGAGGCGGAGATATCGAGCGTCGAGGCCAGCGTATCGCTTTCGCCCTTCGGCCCGGCCGGATCGGCCCAGATGAACGGCACGCGGGTAATCGAGCGGAAGGGCAGCGCGCCTTTCAGCAGCAGGTTGAAATCGCCCATGTAATCGCCGTGATCGGCGGTGAAACAGGTGACGGTCTCGCCCAGCCCGGCGTCTTCCAGCGCCCCCAGCACCGCGCCGATGGCATCATCCACCATGGTGATCATGCCGGCCGTCAGCGCCATCGCCTGTCGGATCTTTTCGGCGTCGTGCATCTGCGCCGTCTGCGGCGTGGTGGCGGTCCCGCCGGTCTGCCATTGCTCGTGCAACCAGCGCATCGGCGGCGTGGGGTTGCGGTGCGCCTCGTAGGGCAGGGGCACGTCGAACTGCTCGGGCGAATACATATCCCAGTAGCGCCCCGGCGGGTTGAACGGGTGATGCGGGTCGGGGAAAGAGACGAAGAGAAAGAAGGGTTCGTCCGCCTCGCGCCCTTTCAGCCACTCGATGGCCCGGTCGCGGATATAGGCGGTGGGATACAGATCCTCGGGGATCGGCGTGCGATAGGCCTGCGGGGCGGAATAGTTGTGCGGCAACTGGTTGGCGCGGTCGTGCAGCGCCTCCCAGTTTGGGGCCTTGTCGCGGAACCACTGGGCGTAGTGCCCGCCGCAGCGGTCGCCGTGGGCCGTCACCATGTCGACATGGCCGTAGCCGTAGTAGGGCGTCTTGAAGTGATAGCGCCCGTCGCTGTCGTAGCGGCCCGGTTCCTCTTGCCCGTAATCCTCTGGCTCCGCCTTCCATGCCTCGGCAATCGGTCCTGTGGCGGCGCGCTGCTCCCGGATCGGGGCCTGGTCGGTGAAGGGTTGCAGGTGGCTCTTGCCGATGGCGGCGGTGGCATAGCCCGAGGCCGCCAGCACCTCGACAAAGGTATTCGCGCGCTGTGGCAGCAGGCAGCCGTTGTGGCGCAACCCGTGCTGCGTCGGATAGCGCCCGGTCAGCAAGGAGGCGCGGTTCGGCATGCAGACGGGAGAGGCGACGTGGAACTCGGTCATCTTCAGGCCGCGTGCGGCGAGGCCGTCGATGTGCGGCGTCTTCACCACCGGATGGCCATAGCAGCCCAGCCAGTCGGCCCGGTGCTGATCCGTGCAGAACACCACGAAGTTCGGTCTGGTCATGGTTTCCCCTCCCGCGACGCCCGCACATGGTTAACGTGTTCAGGCAATCTGGCAAGCCCGTCAGGACTGGGGGAGTTTGCCCTCGCGTCCGTTCGGGTAGACGAGGCCGGCCGAGATCACCAGCTTGGCGGCGTCCTCCAGCGACATCTCCAACTCCATCACGTCTTCTTCCGGGAAGTAGAGCAGGAAGCCCGAGGTGGGGTTGGGCGTGGTCGGGATGAACACGCCGATCAGCCGCCCGCCGGTCTCGGCGCGCGAGGCGATCTCGCCCTTGGCGGGCACCGAGATGAAGCCGATGGCCCAGATGCCGCGGCGCGGGTATTGCACCAGGCAGGCCTTCTCGAAGCTGCGCTCGCCCTGCGCGAACACCGTTTCGGAAATCTGCTTGATCCCGTTGTAGATCGACCGCACCACCGGCATCCGGTCCACCAGGCTTTCGGCGAAGCGGATCAGCGAGCGTCCGATCAGGCCCTTGGCGATCCAGCCAACGACGATGGTGAAGAAGAAGAAGAAGATGACGCCGACGCCGCGCAGGTTGATGCCGATGTAATGCTCGGGCCGGAAGGCATAAGGGATCAGCGGCAGCACCACGCCATCGATCCAGCCGGCGACGCTCCAGACCAGCCAGATGGTCAGCCCGACAGGCGCGATGACCACGAGGCCGGTGAGGAAGGAGGCGCGCAGCCCGGCGAAGAGGCCGGTCTTGCGGGGCTTTTCGGCATCGAATGGCGTGGTCATCGGGTTCCGCGAATTGGTCGAGGCGGAACCTAGGGGTTCCGGGGTCGCTTCACAATGGGTGGGGGGCCGGGACGGTTCCCTCGCGGTCGAAATTGACCAGCGCCGCCGCTATTCTGGCCGCAAGCCGGGCATTGTTGCGCACCAGTGCGATATTGGCGGTCAGCGAACGCCCTTCGGTGGCGTCGAAGATCGCCTTCAGCAGGAAAGGCGTCAGCGCCTTGCCCGCGATGCCCTGCCGTTCGGCGGCGCGCTGGGCGGCGGCGATGACCGGGACCAGTTCGTCGGCCAGGATCTCGTCGCCCTCGGGGATCGGATTTGCGACGAGCTGGCCGCCGGGCAGGCCGAGCGCGGCGCGCAGGCGGTGGGCGCGGGCGATGGGCTCGGGCGCGTCCATCCGCAGCGGCGCGGGGTGGCCCGAGCTGGCGGACCAGAAGGCGGGGAAGTCGTCCTGGTGATAGGCGATGACCGGCACGCCCAGCGTCTCCAGCACCTCCAGCGTCTTCGGGATGTCGAGGATCGCCTTGGCCCCTGCCGCAACGACGGTCACGGGGGTCTGCGCCAGTTCCTGGAGGTCGGCGGAAATGTCGAAGGTCAGTTCCGCCCCCTTGTGGACGCCGCCGATGCCCCCGGTGGCAAAGACCTCGATCCCGGCGTGTCGGGCGGCGATCATCGTGGCGGCGACGGTGGTTGAGCCGGTGCCGCCTGTGGCGAGACAACAGGCAAGGTCGGCGCGGCTGAGCTTGGCGACGTTCCCGGCCTGGCCAAGGCGGGCCAGCTGGCCGTTTTCCAGGCCGATGTGCAGCATGCCCTCCAGCACGGCGATGGTGGCCGGCACCGCGCCGCCCTTGCGGATGTCGTCCTCGACCTGGCGGGCGACCTCGACGTTGCGCGGCCAGGGCATCCCGTGGGTGACGATGGTGCTTTCCAGCGCCACGATGGGCTTGCCCTGCTCACGGGCGGCGCGGACCTCTGCAGACCAGTTCAAATCGATCACGATGGCATTTCTCCGGAAACATAACGCGCGGCGGCTTGCAGGGCCCTGGTCAGCGCGGCCTCGCGCTCCGCGCCGCCACGTTCGGCGGTGATATGGGCCGCCATGAAGGTATCCCCCGCACCGGTCACGCGGGTGACGAGCACCTTTGGCGGGGCCTGCGTATGGCTCGCCGCCGCGTCCGCCTCGGTTGCCGACTGCCCACCATCCGTCACCAGAACCCGACGCGCGCCGCGTTCCAGCAACCCGGCAGCGGCGGATTCGGTATCGGCAAAGTCGGTCTGGCAAAGGATGCCGGCCTCTTCGAGGTTGACGTAAAGCGTGGCGCGGTTGTGGTTCATGAAGGGTTGCAACCGCTCCGCCTTGCCGGGCGAGGCGGGGGCGACCCGCAGGTCGGCGCGGGCGAAGGCGGGACTGGTGGCGATGGTTTCCAGCAGCGCGCGGGTCAGGTTGCCGTCCAGCGCGACGATGCCGTCATAGGGCTGTGCGGCCGTGCCCAGGGGGCCGTGGGTCAGCGGGCGCAGGATCTTGTCGCCCGCCGCTTCGAGGCTGTGCGCGTCGGCAATCGCCGCGATCAGCCCATTGGCCCCCTCGACGGCCATGTAGACGTCCGTTGGCAGGTCGTCGGAGCGGTAGAGGTGGGCCGTTTCCATCCCCAGCCCTTCGCAGGCGGCGACCAGTTCCTCGCCTTCCGCATCGCGGCCCACGGCGGACAGAAGCACGGGGCGCTGGCCGAAGCGGGCCAGCGTCATGGCGATGTTCAGCGCGACGCCACCTGGCAGGCGGGTGATCCGGCCCGGCACGTCCGAGCCCTGGCGCATGTGGCTGGGGGCGCGGCCGATGATGTCCCAGAGGACGCTGCCGATGCAGAGGATCTCGCTCATGGAGTGCGTTTTGCGCCCATTGGAAGACAGGTGCAAGGTGCCGGTTCAGGGCACCGGCGTCCACATCACGTCGTCGATGCGCGGCGCGGCGGTGGCGAGCATGACGAGCCGGTCGAACCCCAGCGCGATCCCGGCGGCCGGGGGCATCAGCGTCAGCGCATCGAGAAAGTCCTCGTCCAGCGGATACCGCTCGCCGTAAAGCCGCTGGCGCAGGTCCATGTCGGCCTCGAAGCGCCGTCGTTGTTCGCCTGCGTCGGTCAGCTCGCCAAAGCCGTTGGCAAGCTCGACCCCGCAGGCATAGACCTCGAACCGCTCCGCCGCGCGGGGGTCGTCGGCGCAGGCGCGGGCCAGCGCGGCCTCGGCAGCCGGGTAGCGGTCGAGCATGGTGAGCCGCCCGTGGCCCAGGTGCGGCTCGATCCGATCGGAGAGGATGCGGGAAAAGATGTCGGACCAGCTGTCGTCTTCCGCGAACCGGACCCCGGCGGCGCGCGCCTGTTCCGCCAGCGCCTCGCGGTCGCCGGTGGCCCCGTCAAGCGTTGCCAGCAGGTCGATCCCGGCGTGGTGTTGGAAGGCGTCGGCGACCGAGAGGCGTTCGTAAGGCGCGAAGGGGTCGCAGGTCTGGTCCTTGCGGCGCAGATGCGTGGTGCCAGCCGCCCGGCAGGCGAGGCGGGCAAGCGCGGCGGTATCCTCCATCAGCACGGCATAATCCTCGCGCGCGCGGTACCATTCCAGCATGGTGAACTCGGGCGAATGGCGTGGCCCACGCTCGCGGTTGCGCCAGACGTGGGCGAAGGCGAAGAGCCGCGGCTCGCCCGCCGCCAGCAGCTTCTTCATCGCAAATTCGGGCGAGGTGTGCAGATACATCGCCCGCGCCACGCCGTCGTTGCCGATGGCCTTCGTGGCAAAGGCGTGCAGGTGCACCTCGTTCCCCGGACTGGCCGCCAGCGCGGCGGGGTCGGCCTCGACAAAGGCCTGATCCGCGAAATGCGCCCGGATCGCGGCCTGCGCCCGGTTGCGCGCCAGCAGCATCGGGCGGCGGTCGGCGTGGCGGGCGGGGTGCCACCAGCGGCTGTCGGTCATGGCGCTACACCTCGTCTCTGGATTCCCGCGCCCGTTTCGGGTAGGGCACCCACCGAACAGGCGCATAGGCCGCGCCGGGACCAACCACAAGGATCGAACCCGTGAAAGTCATTGCCTCGTCCCTGCGCAAGGGGAATGTCGTCGACATGGACGGCAAGCTGTATGTCGTGCTGAAGGCCGAGAACTTCCATCCCGGCAAGGGCACGCCGACCACCTCGGTCGACATGCGCCGCATCTCGGACGGGGTGAAGACCACGGAGCGCTGGAAGACCACGGAACAGGTCGAGAAGGCGAACGTCGACGGGCGCGAGTGGGATTTCCTCTACAACGACGGCGAGGGGTTCCATTTCATGAACCCCGAGACCTTCGAGCAGGTGGCGGCGACGGAAGAGGTCGTCGGCGACAGCGCGCCTTATCTCGAGCCGGGCATGAAGGTCTTCCTGCAGACCTTCGAGGGCGCGCCCATCGCGCTGGAACTGCCGCAGAAGATGGTGGTCGAGATCTCGGAGACCGAGCCGGTGGTGAAGGGTCAGACCGCGTCGTCGAGCTACAAGCCGGCGATGACCACGATCGGCGTGCGCGTGATGGTGCCGCCGCACATCGACGCAGGGACGCGGATCGTGATCAACACGGCGGACAATACCTACGTCGAGCGCGCGAAGTCTTGACCTAGCCGGGGGGCGCTGGCCCGTCGCCATTGTCGCTCGGACCAATGGCGCAACATTGGCGACCCCCCGGGATATTTAGAGCAAATGGAAGCAGGGGGCGGGGCCTTTCGGCTTGCGCTTGGTTTCCTTGACGGGCGAAGGTGGCGCATCCGGGGGAGGGATGCGCATGATCCAGACGACGATTGCCGGCAGTCTGCCGAAACCGGCCTGGCTGGCCGAGCCGGAGCGGCTCTGGGCGCCGTGGCGGCTGGAGGGCGAGGCGCTGTTCGAGGGGCAGTGTCGAGCCGCGAAGGAATGGATCGACTTCCAGGAGGCAAACGGGATCGGCATCGTCACCGATGGCGAGCAGTTCCGCAAGCATTTCGTGCATGGCTTCCTCGAAGAGGTCGAGGGCATCGACTGGCAGCGGATGACCGCCATGGGCATCCGCAACAACCGTTACGAGGCGCAGGTGCCGACTGTCGTATCGGCGGTGCAGCGCAAGGGGCCGGTGCATTCGCGCTCGACCGCCTTCTGCCGCGGCGTGGCGACGGGCGGGTTGAAGGTGACGCTGCCGGGGCCGATGACGATCTGCGACACCATCGCGGATGCGCATTACGGCGACCGGCCGACCATGGCGATGGCCTTTGCCGAGCTGTTGAACGAGGAAGCGCGCGAACTGGAGGCGCTGGGCGCTGACGTGATCCAGTTCGACGAACCGGCCTTCAACGCCTTCACCGAAGAGGCGGCGACCTGGGGCGTCGAGTGCCTGAACCGGGCGCTGGAAGGACTGCGCTGCAAGACCGCCGTCCACATCTGCTACGGCTACGGGATCAAGCAGAACACCGACTGGAAAGCGACACTTGGCACCGAATGGCGGCAGTACGAGGCGTTCTTTCCGGCGCTGAACGGCAGCCGCGTCGGCCAGGTCTCGCTGGAATGCGCGAACAGCCGCGTGCCGCTGCGGATGATCGGCCTGCTGCCCGACAAGGAGGTGCTGGTCGGCGCCATCGACGTCGCCTCGCCGGTGATCGAGACGCCGGAACAGGTCGCGGCGGTGCTGCGGGCGGCGATGGAGTTCGTCGACCCCGAGCGGATCGTCGCCTGCACCAACTGCGGGCTGGCGCCGATGCCGATGGCGGTGGCGCAGGGCAAGATCGCGGCGCTGGGCAAGGGTGCGGCGCTGCTGCGAACGGAACTGGGAGGTTGAGCATGGGACAACTGACGGGCAAGCGGGCCTGGATCACCGGCGGCGGCAGCGGGATCGGCGCGGCGGCAGCACAGGCGTTGGCGGCCTCGGGGGCCGAGGTCATCGTCTCGGGCCGCCGGGCGGAGCCTTTGGAGGCGGTGGCCGAGACGGTGCGCCGCGCGGGCGGCACGGCCTCGGTCAAGGTGCTCGACGTGGCGGACCACAGGGCCGTCGCGGCGGCGGCCGAGGCCATCGGCGGCGTCGACATCCTGCTCGCCAATGCCGGGTCGAACGTGCCGGACCGCTCCTTCGCCAAGGTCTCGGACGAGGGCTGGGACCGGGTGATCGGCGTCAACCTCAGCGGCGTCTTCTACCCGGTCCGCGCCGCGTTGCCGGGAATGCGGGCGCGGGGCGGCGGGCTGGTGATCCTGATCTCCAGCTGGGCCGGGCGCTATGCCACGCGGCTGACCGGCCCCGCCTACAACGCCACCAAGCGGGCCGTGCTGGCGGTGGGCGAGTCGCTGAACGACGAGGAGGGCGCGAACGGCATCCGCTGCACGGTGATCATGCCGGGCGAGGTGGCGACCGACATCCTCAAGTCGCGCCCGGTGCCGCCCTCGCAAGAGGAAATGGACCGGATGCTGAAGGTCGAGGACATGGCCGCCACCATCCGCTTCGTCGCCGAGATGCCGCCGCACGTCTGCCTGAACGAGATCCTGATCTCGCCCACGTGGAACCGGTTTTACCAGGGGTTCAAGGAGGCGAAATAGGGCGCTGCTGCGGGTCAGGCACCGGGCGGTGTCGTGCCGTCGAGGGTCAGCAGCGGCTTGTAGAGGTCCGGGCGGCGGTCGCGGAACAGGCCCCAATGGGCGCGCAGTTCGGCGATCTCGTCGAGGTCGAAGGCCTGCGTGACGAAGGTCTCCGATGTCTTGTCTGCGCGTTGTAGCACCTCGCCGCGCGGACCGGCGATGAATGCCTGCCCGAAGTAGGTGACCTGGCCCAGCGAGCCCTTCTCGGTGCCGACGCGGTTGGAACAGACCAGCGGGATGATGTTGGCCGCCGCGTGGCCGCGCATGACGACCTCCCAATGATCGTGGCAGTCCGATCCGATGGCCGAGGGATAGAACAGAAAATCGGCGCCTTTCAGCGCCATGATCCGGGCCGACTCCGGGAACCACTGGTCCCAGCAGACCCCGGCGCCCACTTTGCCATAGGCTGTCTGGAAGACTTGAAACCCCGTGTCGCCGGGATTGGAGTAGACCTTTTCGTAGCAGCCGGGCAGGCCGAGGGGGATATGCGATTTGCGGTAATGCCCCTTTACCGTGCCATCCGCGTCGATGATCACGTTGGTGTTGTAATAGGCGTTGTTCGCCTTCTCGAAGATGTTGACCGGCAGGACGACGCCAAGGTCGGCCGCCAGCTTGCGCATCGTGCCCACCGTCGGGCCGTCAAGCGGCTCGGCCAGCCTGAACGGCTCGGGCCCCATCTCCATGAACTGGAACTCGTGCATCGAGAACATTTCCTGCAGGAGCACGATCTGCGCGCCCGCGCGTGCGGCGCCACGGACCAGCCCGATCGCCTTGTCCATGTTCGCGTCGTACTCCCTGGAGCAGGCCATCTGGGTGGCTGCGACCGTTACCGTCATGATTGCCTCTCCGAAACGGCGCGCGCGCCGAAGCTGCCCGGACGATGTTGAAACAGCCGGATCAAGTCAAACGCGAAACGTCACGGGGGCAGGCGCCCCTCACCCCATCTTCATGATGATACAGGTCGTCGACCCCGTCGCATAAAGCTTCCCGTCCTCCACCCCCCGGATCGTGCCGTGGGCGACGCCGGAGGAGCGGCCGGAATGGTCGACCTCCCCCACACATTCGATCTCCATGCCCAGCGGAATGGGCCGGGTGATGTTGATCTTGTATTCCAGCGTCGTGTAGACCGAGCCCCTGGGCACGCGGGTCATCACCGCGCAGGCCATGGCGCTGTCGAGCAGGGTGCCGTACCAGCCGCCATGCACGGTGCCGAGCGGGTTGGTCACGGCGAATTCGGGCGTGCCGCGAAAGATCACGCGGCCGTCCTCGACGCTGTGCAGGCGGTAGCCCATGGTCGCGCCGATGGGCGGGCCGGGCAGGCGGCCTTCGACGATGCCTATCATGAACTCGAGGCCCGAGAGGTTCAGGACTTCGGCCTGGCTCAGCAGGTCGGCGGGGGTCTGGGCGATGGTCATGGGGCGAGCCTCCGTTGCTGGGCGCGAGGCTAGGCGCGGCGTGTGGCGGATTGAAGCCCGTGAAGGGCGACGCGACGCAACGTCAGGGCACCGCGAAGGTCAGCGCGGCCCAGAGCGATTCCCAGACCGGCAGATCCTCGTCGAAGGCCGCGCCCTCGTTCACCGGGCGCAGGATCACGGCGTCGAGCAGGTAGGTGTGGCCGGGGGTCACGGGGATGGTCGCCTCGCCCTTGGCATCGGTGCGTTGGGTGGTGACGGTGACGGACTTGTCCTTGTCGCGGTCGAAAATCTCGACCTGTGCGTCCTTGCGGGGCTGGCCGTCGTGGGTCAGGCGGACCTTCATGCCCTGGCTCAGGTCATCGGTGTAAGGGTTTGTCAGCGCGACGAATTCCGTCTCCATCCCCGTGTCGCGGTCTGCGCCCTTGCCGTCGCCGACGGCCACCAGCGCCTTGGCGTAGCGGGTATAGGTTTCGGTGAACATCGCCGCAGGCAGGCCGCGGTCGCGGTGTTGCTGTTGCGCCGAAACGAAGTCCTTGTGGGTGGTGAAGCCCTCGAAGGTCTCCCACTTGGTGTATTTCAGGGTCGAGGGCATGGTCTGGTGCAGGATCACCAGCAACCCGTCCTCCGGCGCCTTGACCGCCATCGCCGGGACATCGCCCATGCGGTTGCCGACGTCCGTCACGCTGTCGCCCCGGATCATCTCGAACCGGGCGGTCTGGGTCTTGAAATAGGCGAGCGCGAGGCCCTTGAACTGCTGCCCGTTGCGCAGGTCGGCGTTCAGCTGTTCGCCGCTTTCGACTTGAAACTGCTGCGGTTCCAGCCAGAACTCGTGCGCGGGGGCGGGTCCGGCGAGCAGGGCCAGGGCGGCAAGAATGGGAAAACGCATGACCGGACACCTTTGCAAGACCATGTGCGCCAAGCTGTGGCTTCTGGCGCTGCTGTCAAGCCTCTGGGTTGGCGCGGCAAGCGCGCATGAGGTGGTTCCGGCGATCGCGGACATGAGCGCCAGCGACGGCACCCTGCGGCTGGAGCTGCGGATGAACGCCGAGGCCTTTGTCGCGGGCATCGACCTCGACAGCGTGGTCGAGACGGATACGGCGGAGGAAATGGCGCGCTACGAGGCGCTGCGGGCGCTGGACCCGGCGGCGTTGGAGGCAGAGGTGCGCACCTGGGCGGCGGACTGGCCGCTGCGGGTGCTGGCGGACGGGGCCGAGGTGCCGCTGTCGGTGGACAGCGTGGCGGTGCCGGAGGTCGGTGATACGAGCTATGCGCGGATCACCGCGCTGGGGATGGTCGCGGCGCTGCCCGAGGGCGCGCGGGTGGTCGAGGTGTTCTGGCCCAAAGGGGCAGGGCAGCTGGTGCTGCGGCAGATGGGGGTGGAGGAACCCTTCACCGGCATGATCGCGCCGGGGGCGTCGAGCGGGCCGATTGGCCTTGAAGGCGGCGATGCGGTCGGGCCGCTGCAAGCCTTTATCGACTACATCCCGGTGGGCTTCGACCATATCCTGCCGAAGGGTCTGGATCATATCCTCTTCGTACTGGGCTTGTTCTTCCTGTCGACGCGGCTTGGCCCGCTGCTCTGGCAGGTCAGCGCCTTCACGCTGGCGCATACCATCACGCTGGCGCTGGGGGCGCTTGGCTGGGTCTCGGTCCCGGCCTCGATCGTCGAGCCGCTGATCGCGGCCTCGATCACCTACGTCGCGGTCGAGAACCTGCTGACGAAATCGCTGCACGTCTGGCGCCCGGCGGTGGTCTTCTGTTTCGGCCTGCTGCACGGGCTGGGTTTCGCCAGCGTGCTGGGCGAGTTCGGGCTGCCCGAGAACGCATTCATCCCCGCGCTGCTGGGGTTCAACGTGGGTGTGGAACTGGGCCAGTTGACGGTGATCGCGCTGGCCTTCCTGGCGGTCGGCTACTGGTTCGGGGACAAGCCCTGGTATCGGCGCGCCATCGCCATGCCCGCCTCGCTGGTCATCGCTTCGGTCGGCGCCTACTGGTTCGTGGAACGGGCGTTCCTGTAAATCAGCGCATCGCCCCGGCCAGCGCCTTCAGGGCCGCGGCCGGGTTGGCGTCAGACCAAATCTCGGACCCGATACCGAAGAAGTCGGTCACGGGGGCCAGCTGGCGAACAGTCTCCGCCGTCAGCGCCCCTTCGGCGACCACCGGCACTTCGATCATCTGCGACCACCACTCGAACAGCTCGAAGGGCGCCTGCAACCCGTCGTTCAACCCGCTGATGCCCGCTGGCCCGAAGGCAACGTAATCCGCCCCGGCCTCGCCCGCGCTCATCCCGTCGTGGCGCGAGGCGGCGCAGAAGCAGCCGACGATGCTGTCGGCCCCCAGCGACTTGCGCGCCGCGCGTACGGACCGGGCGGCGTCCTTGAGGTGGACGCCGTCCAGCCCCAGCCGCTGCGCCATCAGGACGTGTTCCGCGATCACCAGCGCCACGTCGCGGGCATGAGCCACCTCGCGCAGCGCATCCGCCGCGCGCGACACCGTGTCCTCGTCCCGGCTGGCGAGGTCGAGGCGGACGCAGGCGACCTCGGTCCCGTCCAGCACGCGGGCGAGCGTGTCGGGAAACGTCTCCAGTTCAAAGGCCGGGGGCGTGATGAGGTAGAGCTGCGGGTGGTCGTCGGTGCTCATGGAGTGGCGTCCTGCGGTTGTTCCGCCGCCTTAGCCTGTTGCGCGCGCTTAGGCAAATGGCGCGGCTTGCCCCATCGGCCCCGCCCCTTTAGACGGGGCGGGATTTTCGCGCAGGAGGCCACTATGCAGCCAGCTTTCGTCCTCGTTCGCCCGCAGATGGGCGAGAATATCGGCGCGGCGGCGCGGGGGATGTGGAACTTTGGCCTCGACCACATGCGCGTGGTCGCCCCGCGCGACGGCTGGCCCAGCGAAAAGGCGGTGGCGATGGCCAGCGGGGCGGGGCGGCTGCTGGATCAGGCGATGCTGACCGAGACGATGGCCGAGGCGGTGGGAGATTGCTCCCTGGTGCTGGCAACGACCGCACGGCCCCGCGGACTGACCAAGCCTGTCCTCAGCCCCGAGAAGGCGATGGCGCTGGCGGCAGAGCGCATCGCGGCGGGCGAGCGGGTGGCGGTGGTCTTCGGTCCCGAACGCGCGGGGCTGGAGAACGAGGAGATCGCGCGGGCGAATGCGATCATCTCGGTTCCCGTCAACCCGGCCTTCGCCTCGCTGAACCTCGCGCAATGCGTGCTGCTGGTGGCGTATGAGTGGCGGCGGCAGACCGGCGAGGTCATCCACGAGGCGCGGGAGCCGGGCAATTCCGACTGGGCCAACGCGGAAGAGATCGCCAAGCTGGGTGATCATTACGAGGAACGGATGGAGCAGGCGGGCTTCTTCTTCCCCGAACACAAGGCCGACAGCATGAAGCTGCACCTGCGCAACCTCTGGTCGCGGATGCCGCTGACCCAGGCCGACGTGCGCATCCTGCACGGCGTGCTGCGACAGATGGTCCGCTGGAAGGAGCGGGGCTGACTGGACCTTCTCTTGGGCCGGTCCTAAGTATCGGGCACATTGACAGGGGGCCAGGCATGAGCACCAAGCGCAACATCTTCGAAGAGGTCTCGGCCCCCGCGCGCCCCGTGGCGCAGCCCGGCGCCATCGACAAGGGGCGCGGCGGGGCACGACGGGGCATCCGGCTGTGGCTGATGCTGCTGTTTGCGCTGGTGGTGGCGATGATCGTCGTGGGCGGGCTGACACGGCTGTCGGACGCGGGGCTGTCGATCACCGAATGGCGGCCCGTCACCGGCGCGCTGCCGCCCTCGGACGAGGCGGCGTGGCAGGCGGAGTTCGAGAAATACCAGCAGATCGACCAGTTCCGCCTGCAGAACGCCTGGATGACGCTGGACGACTTCAAGCGCATCTACTGGTGGGAGTGGGGTCATCGCCAGCTGGGCCGGGTGATCGGGCTGGTCTGGGCGGTGGGTTTCCTCGGTTTCCTCGCCGCGCGGCAGATTCCCGTGGGCTGGTCGAAACGGCTGCTGTGGATCGGGTTCCTCGGGGGGCTGCAAGGAGCCATCGGCTGGTGGATGGTTTCTTCGGGCGTTACGCAGGGCGAGAGCATCACCTCGGTGAAAAGCTATCGCCTGATGGTTCACCTCGGTCTCGCCTTCGCGATCCTCGGCTTCATCGCCTGGTATGTCTTCCTGCTCGGTCGCCCCGAACGCGCCCTGATGCAGGCCCGGCGGCAGAAAGAGGCGCGGATCTTCGGTGTTGCCACCGGCTGGCTGCACTTCGCCTTCCTGCAAATCCTCGTCGGCGCGCTGGTGGCGGGGATCGACGCAGGCCGAAGCTATACCGACTGGCCCTTGATGGGCGGGCAGGTCTTCCCGCCGAACGCTTTTCCCTATTCCCCGGTCTGGGTGAACTTCCTTGAAAGCCCCGGCCTCGTGCAATTCATCCACCGCATCGTGGCCTATGCGCTGTTCGCATACGGCATCTTTGCGTGGTTGAAGGGCAGGGGCAGCGCACACGCAGCGACCCGGTTCGCCTTCAACGCGGCCTTCGCGGCAATGTGTCTGCAGGTGGCGCTTGGCATCCTGACCGTCCTCTACGGCGCGGCGCTGCATGTGGCGATCACCCACCAGCTGGTGGCGGTGGTGCTGTTCGTGCTGATCCTGCGGGCACGGTTTCTCGCGGCCTATCCCAAGGTCGTCTCGATCAGAAAGGGCAAGCGATGACCGCTTATGACGACCTGATGGCCTATTCCCGCGACACCTGCGCCCTCGGGCAGGTTGCCGGGCGGCTGCACTGGGACATGGAAACCACCATGCCGCGCGGCGCGGCGGCCCAGCGCGGGGCCGAGGTGGCGGCGATCGAGGGCGTTCTGCACGCCCGCCGCACCGCGCCCGAGGTGGGCGAGTGGCTGGCGAAGGCCGAAGCGCCCGACTCCGTCGGCGCGGCGCAGCTGCGCGAGATCCGGCGCGACTGGGAGCGGAACAACAAGGTGCCCGCCCGCCTCGCACGGGCCATCGCCCAGGCCACGTCCGAGGCGCATGGCGTCTGGGCGGCGGCGCGGGCGGACGAGAACGTCGCGGGCTTCCTGCCGGTGCTGGAACAGATCGTCACCCTGAAGCGCGAGGAAGGCCAGGCGCTGGCGGCGGGCGGCGATGTCTACGATGCGATGGTGGACGACTACGAACCCGGCATGACGGGGGGCGAGATCGCCGCGCTGTTCAACGCCATGCGCCCCCGGCTGGTGGCGCTGCGCGCGGCGGTGCTGGAAAAGCCCGCGCCGCAGGGTGTTCGCGGCGAATTCGACGATGCCGCCCAGATGGCGCTGTCTGTGAGGCTGGCCGAGGTCTTCGGCTATGACCTGACGCGGGGCCGGGTGGACAAGGCGGTGCATCCGTTCTCCTCCGGGTCCGGCGCCGATGTGCGGATCACTACCCGCACCAACGCGCTCGACCCGTTCAACTGCATCTATTCGACCATCCACGAGGTCGGCCACGCCACCTATGAACAGGGCATCGACCCAGCCTACATGCTGACCCCGCTCGGGCGCGGCGTGTCGATGGGCGTTCACGAAAGCCAGAGCCGCATCTACGAGAACCAGCTTGGCCGCTCGCGTGCCTTCACCGGTTGGCTCCATGCACGGATGGAGGCCGAATTCGGCCCGCTGGGTCTGGATGCCGACGGGTTCTATGGCGCGGTGAACCGCGTTCAACCCGGCTATATCCGGACCGAGGCCGACGAGGTGCAATACAACCTGCACATCATGATGCGGTTCGACCTGGAGCGGGCGCTGATCGCGGGCGATCTGCAGGCCAGCGATCTGGAAGCGGCGTGGAACGACCGATTCCTGCGCGATTTCGGTGTGGCGGTGGATCGGCCGTCAAACGGGATGTTGCAGGATGTGCACTGGTCCGTCGGGTTGTTCGGGTATTTCCCGACCTATGCGCTGGGGAATGTCTATGCGGGCTGCCTGATGAAGGCGCTGCGCGCCGATCTGCCCGACATCGACGAGGCCCTGGCCCAGGGGCGGCCCACCGTCGCCACCGCCTGGTTGCGCGACAAGGTGCAGCAGCACGGCGGCCTGTTCGAGCCACGCGAGACCATCGCCCGCGCCTGCGGCTTTGCGCCCACAGAGGGGCCGCTTCTGGACTATCTGGAAGCCAAGTTCGGCGCGCTCTACGACCTGTGAGA
>JAGRMS010000310.1 GCA_020441135.1 Pseudooceanicola sp. | reverse complement strand
TAGGGCCAGTGCGGCTTGATGTAGGAGAGGTGGCAGAGCCACGGCGCGTCGGCCTGTTCGATGAACGCCTTCCCGCGACGGGTCAGGTAGGGCGTCTCGCTGTCCGGCTCCTCGATATTCGCCGCCTCGCCCGCGTTGGTCATGAACCAGCCGGACAGCACGTCGCCATCGTCGCTGACACCCGAATTGGCGAAGTCGTGCCAGGGGTTGTCGCCGCCATACCCCCGCGCAGCCAGATAGGCGTCGTAGCTGTCGCCCCCCGGCTCTACCAGCGGCCCGTCGGGGCCGACAGCGCGCATCCCGTCGTCGCGTTCGAACACGTCGAAACCACATTCGGCCAGCCGCGCGCCAATGATACTGTCCGGCTCCAGCCCCAGCCGCGCCATGCCTGCGGCGTCGGCGTGCATATGCGTCTTGCCGACCAGCCAGCACCCCATCCCCGCCTTGCGCAGGTGGTCGCCCAGCGTCAACTCGCCCACCCGCAGCGGGGTCGCATTCCAGCTGGCCCCGTGGCTTTGTACATAGCGCCCCGTATAGGTCGACATCCGCGACGGCCCGCAGAGCGGGGCCTGCACATAGGCGCGGGTAAAGCGCACTCCCCGCGCCGCCAGCCGGTCGATGTTGGGGGTATGAAGGTGGGGATGACCGTAGCAGGACAGGTAATCCCACCTCAGCTGGTCGAACATGATGAAGAGGATGTTCTTTGCCATCAGCCTTGCAGGCCAAGTTGCACCCGCACCGCCTTTGGCCCCAGCAGGTCCACCCCAAGGTCATCGACGATGCGCGCCGCTTTTTCGACCATCGCGGCGTTCGACGGCGCCTTGACCCCGCGTGACAGCCAGACCGCGTCCTCCATTCCGATCCGCACGTTGCCGCCCGCCAGCACCGATTGCGCCACCATCGGGAAAGCCATCGACCCGGTGCCGAACCCGGTCCAGATCGCGTTCCCGGGCAGAAGCCCGCGCGCGTAGAGCAGCGTCTCGGGCGAGGGCACGAACCCGTGCTTGACCCCCATGACGATGGAGCAGAGTGGCGCGTCGGTGAAGAGTCCCTCGCCCAGCAGGGTGTTCATGATCGAGATGTCGCCGCTGTCGAACAGCTCGATCTCGGGGCGCACGCCCGCGCCCTGGATCAGCTCGGCCATGCGGCGGATCGACCAGAGCGTGTTGATCACCACCTCGTCACCGAAGACCATGGTGTTCAGGTCCAGTGTGGCGATGTCGGGCTTGAGCTCAAGGATGTGCTGTACCCGGTCGTCGGGCATCAGCAGGTTGGTCTTCGGTCCCGCCACCGCCGGGTTGTCGCGTGACGGATCGTAGCGCCCGCCGTTGCCGGTGGTCAGGTTCAGGATCAGGTCGCTGTTCCTGTCGCGGATGCGCTCCACCACCTCGCGGTAGTGGTCCACCTTCATCGAGGGTGCCTGCGTCTCGGGGTCGCGCACGTGGATATGCACGATGGCCGCCCCGGCCTTTGCCGCGCCAAGACAGTCGCGGGCGATCTCGGCCGGGGTGATCGGCAGGTTGGCGTTCTGGGCGCGGGTGGTGAAGTTGCCAAGAACGGCGCAGGTCAGGAAGGTCTGGGGCATCGGGGCTTGTCCGTGGTTCGGTCCGGCCCCGGGATAGTGGCGCGGATGCCGCCGGGACACCAGCGGCACCGCATTGTCCGTCAGGCGGACGTCAGCGCCAGCCCAGCCCCGGCGCGACGTGGGTCAGGATACTTTCCAGCACATGGGCGTTGTAGTCGACGCCCAGCATGTTCGGCACCGTCAGCAGCAGCGTGTCGGCGGCGGCGATGGCCTCGTCCTTCTTCAGCTGCTCGATCAGGCGATCCGGCTCGTCGGCATAACCGCGCCCGAAGATGCCCCGGAAGTTGTCGATATGGCCGATCTGGTCGCTCTCCTTGCCGCCGCGTCCGAAGTAACGGCGGTCCATGTCGCTGGTCAGCGCAAAAATCGACCGGCTGACCGACACGCGGGGTTCACGCGTGTGCCCGGCCTCCTTCCACGCCGCGCGGAACGCCGCGATCTGCTTGGCCTGCTGGATGTGGAACGGCTCGCCCGATTCATCGACCTTGAGGGTCGAGCTTTGCAGGTTCATCCCCATCTTGCCCGCCCAGACGGCGGTCGCGTTCGAGGCCGAGCCCCACCAGATCCGCTCGCGCAACCCTTCCGAGTGCGGCTCCAGCCGCAACAGGCCCGGCGGGTTGGGGAACATCGGGCTGGGGTTCGGCTGGGCGAAACCCTCGCCTTCGAGGTGGCTCAAGAAGATCTCGGCGTGGCGGCGGGCCATGTCGGAGCCGTCCTCGCCCTCCGCCGGGGCATAGCCGAAATACCGCCAGCCGTCGATCACCTGCTCGGGCGAGCC
>JAGRMS010000309.1:2286-2745 GCA_020441135.1 Pseudooceanicola sp. | reverse complement strand
ACAGGATGATCGGCTCCTGGTTGACGAGGTGGCGCATCACCAGCTGCTGCACGAGCCAGGCGAGCGCCACCATCACCACGATGGTCAGCAGGATCGCCAGCAGGGCCGGAACCTCCCACCCGAAAGAGTGGATATGGGTGCCGAAGATCGCGTTGATCAGGTGGTTGAACGGCACCTGCCCTTCCATGATCCCGACCAGCGTCATGGCGGCGAAGAGCGCCATCACGCCTTGGGCATAGTTGAAGATGCCGCTGGCCTTGTAGATCAGCACGAAGCCCAGCGCGACGAGCGCATAGAGGATGCCGGCCATCAGGCCGTTCAGCATCACCTCGGCGGCGATCACCAGTTCGAAGTTCATTCCGTGATCCCTTCAATCATGCGCCACACCGAGATAGGCGTCGATCACGTCGGGGTTGCTGCGCACCTCGTCGGGTGTCCCGTCGCCGATCTTCTTGCCGT
>JAGRMS010000309.1:0-2203 GCA_020441135.1 Pseudooceanicola sp. | reverse complement strand
TCGTTCACGTCGAGGATGAAGCGGCACATGTCCTCTTTCTCTTCCACGTTCATGCCCGCCATCGGCTCGTCCAGCAGCAGGATCGTCGGTTCCGCCGCCAGCGCGCGGGCCAGTTCCACGCGCTTTTTCAGGCCGTAGGGCAGGCGCGCGACCGGGGTTTTGCGGATGTGCTGGATCTCGAGGAAGTCGATCACCTTCTCGGCGATGATGCGGTTGGCGGTTTCTTCCTGTTCCGCCTTCCCCTTCCAGATCATCTGGGGGAACAGGCCCGCCTTCATCTGGGTCAGCCGCCCGGTCATCACGTTGTCGAGCACCGTCATCCCTTCGAACAGGGCGATGTTCTGGAAGGTCCGCGCGATGCCCTGCCGCGCCACCTCGTAGGGCTTCATCGGCGGGCGCTTGCTGCCCTTGTACCAGACCTCGCCCTCGGAGGGGATGTAGAAGCCCGAGATCACGTTCAGCATCGACGACTTGCCCGCGCCGTTCGGCCCGATGATCGCCCGGATCTCGCCCTCGCGGATGTCGAAGGAGATGTCCTGGATCGCCACCACGCCGCCGAAACGCAGGGTGATGTTCTTCATCTCCATCACCACGCCGCCGATCTTGCGGCCATCGGCGGTGGTGTAGCCCTCCACCTGGTCCTTCATGCCGCCCCCCGCTTCTTTTCTTCAAAAATACTCCCGCCGGAGGCTCCCGCACCCTCCGCCCGCACGACGCCGGGGGTCATTCCGCCGCCATCCTGCTCGCCACCGGCACGACCTTCGCGTCCCGGATCTCCAGCGTCGCCGAGATGTGCCCCTTGCGGCCGTCCTCGTAGGTCACTTCCGTCCGGGTGCTGACCGTCTTCGAGCCGTCATAAAGCGCCGCGATGATGTCGGCATACTTCTCCTCGATGATCCGCCGCCGCACCTTGCGGGTGCGGGTCAGCTCGCCGTCGTCGGCGTCGAGCTCCTTGTGCAGCACCACGAAGCGATGCACCTGGCAGCCCGCCAGCATCTCGTCCTGCGCGACCGAGCGGTTGGCCTCTTCGACATGGCCCTGCACCATCGCCAACACCCTGGGGTGCCCCGCCAGTTCCTGGTAGCTCGCATAGGCGATATTGTTCCGCTCCGCCCAGCTCGAAACCGCGGCGAGGTCGATGTTGATGAAGGCGCAGCAGCGGTCGCGGTTGTTGCCGAAGAGCACGGCCTCGAGGATGTTGGGATAGAACTTCAGCTTGTTTTCGACATATTTCGGCGCGAACAGGCTGCCGTCGGCCATCTTGCCCACGTCCTTCGCCCGGTCGATGATGCGCAGGTGGCCGGTGCCTTCCTCGATGAAGCCGGCGTCGCCGGTCGCCACCCAGCCTTCGGGATCCTTGGTCGAGGCGGTGCTTTCTGGGTTCTTGTAGTATTCCACGAAGACGCCCGGCGAGCGATAGTAGACCTCGCCGCTGTCGCCGATCTTAAGCTCGACCCCGGGGCTTGGCACGCCGACTGTGTCCGAGCGCACCTCGCCGTCGGGCTGGGCGGTGATGAAGACCGTCGCCTCGGTCTGGCCGTAGAGCTGCTTCAGGTTGATGCCGAGCGAGCGGTAGAAGTCGAAGATTTCCGGCCCGATGGCCTCACCCGCCGTGTAGCCGACGCGGACGCGGGAGAAGCCCATGGTGTTCTTCAGCGGCCCGTAGACCAGCAGGTTGCCGAGCCAGTAGCGGAAGCGGTCGCCCGCGCCGACCGGCCTGCCGTCGAGGATCAGGCCGCCGACCTTGCGGGCGTGGGCCATGTAGCGGTCGAACAGGCGCTTCTTGAAGCGGCCGGCGTCCTCCATCCGGATCATCACGGTGGTCAGCAGGGTTTCGTAGACGCGGGGCGGGGCGAAGAAGTAGGTCGGCCCGATCTCGCGCAGGTCTTGCATCATCGTCTCGGCGTTCTCGGGGCAATTCACGCAGAACCCGGCCCAGTAGGCCTGCCCGATGGAGAAGATGAAGTCGCCGACCCAGGCCATCGGCAGGTAGGCCAGCACGTCGTCGCTGCGCACGAGGTTGTCGAACGCACAGCTGGCCTTGGCGCTTTCGATCACGTTGCGGTTGGACAGCACCACGCCCTTGGGCTTGCCGGAGGTGCCCGAGGTGTAGAGCATCACGCAGGTGCTGTCGTAATCCAGCCTGGCGCGGCGCGCCTTCAACTCGTCGATGAACTCGTAATGGGCCGCCCGTCCCTGCTCC
>JAGRMS010000308.1 GCA_020441135.1 Pseudooceanicola sp. | reverse complement strand
GATGTTCCACGTCAACGCCTGGGGCTCGCCCTATGCCTGCGCCATGTCCGGCGCGCGGATGGTGCTGCCGGGGCCGGGGCTCGACGGCGACAGCCTGGTGCGGCTGATCGACACCCACGGCGTGACGCTGGCCATGGGCGTGCCGACGATCTGGCTGGGGCTGCTCAACGCGGCGAAGAAGTCGGGGTCGAAACTCGACAGCCTGACGCGCACGGTGATCGGCGGCTCGGCCTGCCCGCCCTCGATGATCGACACCTTCCGCGACGTCTATGGCGTCGACACCAATCATGCCTGGGGCATGACAGAGATGAGCCCGCTGGGTTCGACCAACCAGCCGCTGGCGAAACATGCGCGGCTCTCCGAGGCAGAGCGGCGCGCGACCCGGCTGAACCAGGGCCGGCCGCCCTTCGGAATTGAGCTGAAGATCGTCGGCGACGACGGCGAGGATTTGCCGAACGACGGCCGGACGCAGGGCGACCTGATGGTGCGGGGCTACTGGGTGCTCGACAACTACTTCCGCGCCGACAGCGCGGCGCTGGAGGATGGCTGGTTCGCCACCGGCGACGTGGCGACGCTGGACGGCGATGGCTACCTGACCATCCG
Source organism: Pseudooceanicola sp. (assembly GCA_020441135.1). Classification (GTDB taxonomy): domain Bacteria; phylum Pseudomonadota; class Alphaproteobacteria; order Rhodobacterales; family Rhodobacteraceae; genus Seohaeicola_A. The sequence goes on along the minus strand of JAGRMS010000308.1, from coordinate 1,752 downwards.
CGACCGGTCCAAGGACATCATCAAGTCGGGGGGCGAGTGGATTTCCTCGGTGGAGCTGGAAGGCATCGCCGTGGCGCACCCCGGGCTGGCGAACGCCGCCGTGGTGGGGGTGCCGCACCCGAAATGGGACGAACGCCCGCTGCTGGTGGCCGTCAGGGCCGAAGGCGCGGAGCCGACGCCGGAGGAACTGCTGGCCTTCTTCGACGGCAAGATCGCCAAATGGCAGGTGCCGGACGCGGTGGTCTTCGTCGATGCCCTGCCGGTCGGCGCCACCGGCAAGGTGCTGAAGCGCGAGCTGAAGGCGCAGTTTGCCGACGTGCTGATGGGGTAGGGGCCTTGGAGCGGGTGAAGGGAATCGAACCCTCGTCTGGAGCTTGGGAAGCTCTCGCTCTACCATTGAGCTACACCCGCGACCGGCCCCGGTGATACGTCCGCGGGGCGGCAAACTCAAGGGGCAATCGCGAGGTGGGGGCCGCGGAGGTCGCGCGTGCCGCGCGATGCCTTCGGCGAGGATATTTGGCGCAAATGGAAGCAGGGGGGCGGGGCGCTCCTGATTTCTTCTCTTTCCAAATACCTCCGGGGGTCGCCATTGGAGCGCCATTGGTCCGAGCGACAATGGCGACGGGCAGCGCCCCCGCTACAAGGCCGCCGCGAGGCGGGTGCCCTGGTCGATGGCGCGCTTGGCGTCGAGCTCGGCGGCCACGTCGGCGCCGCCGATGACATGGGGGCTGCGGCCCTGCGCGATCAGCACGTCGGCAAGGCTGCGTTCGGGCAGTTGCCCGGCGCAGAGCACGACGGTATCCGCCGCGATCAGGGTCGGGTTCTCGCGCGCGGTGCCGAAGCTGACGTGCAGGCCCTCGGCGTCGATGCGCTCGTAATTCACGCCGCCGACGAAGGTCGCGTCCTTCATCTGCAAGGCCGCCCGGTGGATCCAGCCGGTCGTCTTGCCAAGGTCGCGCCCGTGCTTGCTGGCCTTCCTCTGCAACAGGGTGATGGCGCGGGCAGCCGGTTCCGGTTGCGGGCCCTCGGGGGCAAGGCCGGCCCGGTGGACGGCCGGGTCGGCGACACCCCACTCCTTCAGCCAGAGCGGCAGGTCTTCGGTCGGGCTCGTGCCCTCGTGGGCGAGGTATTCCGAAACGTCGAAGCCGATGCCGCCCGCGCCGATCACGGCGACGCGATGCCCGACCGGGGCCTTGCCGCGCAGCACGTCGATGTAGCTCAACACGTTCGGGCCGTCCTGCCCCGGGATGGCCGGATCGCGCGGCATGACGCCGGTGGCGATCACCACCTCGTCGAAGCCCGCCAGGTCGTCGGCATCGGCGCGTGTCTCCAGCGCCACCTGCACGCCCGCATCGGCCAGCATCACGCGATACCAGTCGACCAGCCCGTGGAACTCCTCCTTGCCGGGGATCACCTTGGCCATGTTCAGCTGGCCGCCGATCTCGCCCGAGGCCTCGAACAGCGTCACCGCGTGGCCGCGCCGCGCCGCCGTGATCGCGGTGGCAAGGCCCGCCGGGCCGGCCCCGACCACGGCCACGGTCTTCTTAACGGCGGCGGGTTCGATCGCCAGTTCGGTCTCGTTGCAGGCCTGCGGGTTGACGAGACACGTCGTCAGCTTGCCGCCGAAGGTATGGTCGAGGCAGGCCTGGTTGCAGCCGATGCAGGGCGCGATCTTGGCGCCTTCGCCCTTCGCCGCCTTGTTGACGAAATGCGCGTCCGCGAGGAAAGGCCGCGCCATCGACACCATGTCGG